>QJYK01000119.1 GCA_003248075.1 Gemmatimonadota bacterium
TTCGCGCAGGGTCAGCAGGATCGCCTCGTAGAGCGGCTTGTTCCGGTGGGGTCCGGACGGACAGCGGTCGCTCTCTCCGAGAAAGATGCGCATGAGCATCCGCTCGCCTTCGAAGCGGTCCGTCACTTCCTCACACCCGGGCGCGCAGCAAGGTCGCGGCCAGGGCGGCTCCGGCGACGACCCCGGCGATCCCGAACAGCACGCTGCCCGCCACGTATCCACCGGCACGCAGGAGCTCGCCGTCCCGCAGCATGGCGAAGGCCTCGTAGCTGAACGTGCTGAACGTCGTGAACGAGGCGAGGAAGCCGACGGTGACGATCTCCCGGACCTCGGTGGAGGACAGGGAGTTCTGCAGCCACGTCACGGCGAAGCCCAGCAGGACACAGCCCGCGACGTTGACGAAGAGCGTCCCCCACGGGAAGAAGCCGCGGGTCCAGTCCTGGACCCACCCAGACGCCAGGTAGCGGGCCACCGCTCCCAGCGCACCACCGGATGCGACAACGAGCAGACTCACGCGACCGCGGGCGCGACGGAGGCGAGAAAGGACTCGATCGCCGACGCGATCTCGGCCGGAGCGTCCTCCTGGATGTAGTGCTTCGCGTCCAGGCGTTGGATCCGCACGCTCCTGAAGTCCTCGCGGAAGCGCTCCATGTACTGGCGATTGAATGCGGGATCGCGCACACCCCAGACGAGAAGCAGAGGCACGTTCGCGAGCCGGTCGCGAACCTCGTCGGCGAGGTCGCCCAGCCACGGGGAAGCCTCGGTCAGCTGTCTGGGGAGCTCAGCGACGCCGACGCGGCTCTTCGGGGTCGGGAGTGCCTCGCGGTAATGATGCATCACCTCGTCGGCCAACGGATGTTTGACGGCCAGTGGGATCAGCTTTTCCACCAGGATGTTCCTGCGGAGGACCTGCCTCTGCATGGGCTCGCTGGACATGACGTACGAGAAGGCCTTGATGGCGAAGGTGTCCGGCGGAAAGTAGAACGTGTTGCCCATCACCAGAGCCCGCAGTCGCTCGAGGTTGTCCAGGGCCACGCGCATTCCGATGGGTCCACCCCAGTCCTGGCCCATGACCGTCAGGTTCGTCAGGTCGAGGTGTCGCACCAGAGCGCTCACCACGTCCGCGTGCTCCGCGGGGGTGTACCCGTATCGCTCCGGTCGGGTGGACAGCCCGAAGCCGGGATAGTCGGGCGCGACGCAGCGGAACTTCCGCCTGAGACGGATGATGATCCCGCGGTACAGGAAGCTCCAGGTCGGGTTCCCGTGCAGGAACAGGATCGGGGGACCCGATCCCTCGTCCACGTAGTGCACCGGACCGACCTCGCTTTCGAACCATCTCGATTCGAAAGGGAACAGGCGGCGGTCCGGGTCGAACGGGGGCACATGCGCCATTGCTATCGGCTCCCCTCGGAGATCGTGCCCGTCTCAGGGGCGTACGTTTCGCGGAGCCGTCGGTGGTACTCCTCGAGGAGCCCGCGCAGCTCGGAGTGCTCCTCGGCGATCGTTCGGCGGAGCCTCTGGTCGGTGAGGAAGTCGTACAGGATGGCAGCCATGATCTGGGCGTCCAGGCGGAAGCCCGAGTGGCCGACCTCATCGAGCCCGTCGGCTTCCATCTCGTGCGTATGGTTCGGGGCACGCGAGCTGGCCACGCTGACGCCGATCCCGGGGATGTCGCGCGTCACCCAGCCCGTCTCTTCGTATCCGGCCGGGCGTTGGGGCGTCTCTTGCAGGCGGGGTGCTCCCAACTTCTTGGCGTACGCGAAGTAGAGCTCCTCCAGTGTACCCAGGCTGATCCCGTCGCGGTACTCGCCGTATCGATCGATCGCCACCTCGGTGCCTGTGGCTAGCGCCGCGCCGCGGGCGGCGTCGTTTACCATGCGGGTGATATGCTCGAGGTAGACCTCGTCCGGGTAGCGGATGTAGTAGTCGACGACGGCACGGGCCGGAACGACGTTGGGTGCCACGCCGCCCTCGGGGATCACGCCCTGGATCGACGCCTCCGGACGGAACGTCGACCGGAGCCCGTCCACGGATGTGTAGAAGCGCACGGCCGCCTCGAGCGCGTTTCGCCCATTCCACGAGCTGAGCTGGTGCGACGGGCGACCGGTGAACGTGTACTTCACCTCGTTGATGTTCAGGCAGCAGACGCCGAACCCGGCGCGACCGCGGGACGTCTCCGTGGACGAGTGGCTGCGGATGAGGATATCGGCTCCCTCGAAGACGCCGGCCTCGTACATGATGGTCTTGGCCGGCGGCCCGACCTCCTCCGCCGGGGTTCCGAACAGCTTGATCGTTCCCGGGACGCGATTCGCGACCATGTGGTCGCGCAGGGCCAGAGCCGCCGAGATCGCGACGGGGCTCTGGGCGTTGTGCTGGTCGCCGTGGAACGGGCCGTCGATGTCGCGCAGCGCGTCGTACTCCCCGATGAGCCCCAGCGTTGGCCCTTCGGCGCCCGCGGGCGATTGCCAGGTCGCGGTGAAGGCAGTCTCCAGGTTCGCGACCCCGAGCTGTACGTCGAAGCCCTCGGACCGGAGGACCTTCACCAGGGTGTCGACCGCCGCGCGCTCCTGCCAGCCGACCTCCGGGTTGCGTCCGATGTGGTCGGAGAGGGCCTGCATGCGGACGTCCCACAGCCGACCGGCGGCCTCCATGACCGCGTCCCGACCGGCATCACGCCTCCCCGCCATGCGCGCCCCGAGCGCGACGGGATCGACGCGCTTCTGGAGCGCCTCGATGCGCGTCAGGACGTCCGCCGCTGCCGCCATTTCGGTGGGCGTGGTCTGAGCCGATGCTTCGTGGCACGCGAGCACGCTCAGAATGGCTGCGGCGAGCGGAGTCAGGGACGGGCGCTGCGGGGTGAAAGCGCGTGGGGACATGGGGGCTCCCTCCGGTATCTGGATCACCTGGATGATACCGATCCTCACGTCCGCGAGCGAACGCCTACGCCCGGCGCAGTCCTCGCCCCGCCAGCTCTTCATCGAAGGCGACGACCTCGTAATCGGCCTCGAATCCGACCCGCTCGGGCGTCGGCACGTAGCGGGTCAGGTCCTCCCCTTCGAGCGCGCGGTCGAAGGCGGCCAGGGTCCGGGCTCCTTCCTGAGCGGG
>QJYK01000072.1 GCA_003248075.1 Gemmatimonadota bacterium
CCCGCTCGTTACCTCCGGTGGCTGTAGGCCCTCCAACGCCCGGCGCACGTTCACGCCCCGGGCGTCCCTCGCCTCGAGCAAGCGCGCCACGGCTCGGTGGAGGTCCTCGTCGTCCCCGCACGCCTCGCGTAGCCGGACATCCCGCTCCTCCGGTGCCATGGCCGCCACCTCGTCGAAGATCTGGCGGATCCGATCGGAACGGTCGGAGGGGGTCATGCGTCCTCCCACTCTTGGGCCAGCCACGCCTCGGCGAAGTGGAGATCCCGCGTCACCGTCGGCCGCGATACGCCCAGCACCCCGGCCACTTCCTCCTGCGTCAGGCCCCCGAAGTAATGGAGCTCCAAGGCCTGTGCTGGCCGGGTATGCTCTTTCTCGAACCGAGCGATCGCCTCATCCAGCTCGAGCACCGTAGCAGCTTGCTCGGCCGTCACCAGGAGGTGTGCGCCCTCCAGGGTGACCGCACCGTCCCCACCCCGCTTCGCCGCGTTCCGCTTGCGGGCGTGATCCACCAGCACGCGCCGCATCACGCGTGAGGCCATCGACAGGAAGTGGTTCCGGTCGCTCCACGCCACACGCTTCACATCCACGAGCCGGATGTAGGCCTCGTGCACGAGGCCCGTCGTGTTGAGGGTGTGGCCGGCGCGCTCGCCCCGGAGTCGATCGTGGGCCAAGCGCTTCAGTTCGCCGTAGACGACGGTCGCGACGCGGTCGAGCGCATCCCGGTCTCCGCCGCTCCAGCGCAGCAGGAGCTGCGTGATATCTGGGCCATCAGACGTATCGACCCGGGAAGCCATGACTGCCACCTCCCACAACCCCGATGGACTACGGGGGCGAAACAGCCTGACCTCATGGTAGGCCGGTCCCACCGCCATGGCAATGCAGAGTGTGCCCGCTTTGCCGTACGCCGCTGCCCAACGCCGTGAACGGTCCCCGTCGCTTTCACGCCTCCCTCGGTGAGGGGGCAGAACACAGAGCCATCAGCGCCAACGGCCCCGCCTCCTCGGAAACGGTCGGTTCGCCGCCGACCCCAACTGCAGGAGGTCACCGTGGCCATCTCTCCACTCCACTACCTTCCGACGCTCCGTCGGATCGGCCCGGCGCTCATGCTGGCCACAGCGGCAGCATGCGCCACGTCTCAGGGAGCACGATTCGATTCGCACGACCCGGCCGCGGCATCCCCGATCGTGTTGATCGAGAACCACGGCTTCACCGACGTCCACGTCTACGCCCTCGCGGGGAACGGTAAACGTGTGAGGCTGGGAAGGGTCAACGCTCTGGAGTCATTCCGCGTCCGGCTTCCAGCGGCTCTGAGGGGTGCCCGCTACCTGCGCCTCCAAGCTGAGCCTACGCTCCTGGGAACTTCCTATACGAGCGAACAGGTGCTCATCGAGGAGGGAACCGAAGTCGTTTGGATGCTCGAGAATGAGCTGAGCATGTCGAAGCTGTTCCTTCGCTGACTGCTGCTGGCGCCGCCGCGCCCGTCCCGAGCCCTCGCAGGCCTAGCTGTCGGTGACAAGGACGTTGTTCACAGGAGTTCCTCGAGGCGGCTGAGGGGTGTCGTAGAGCCGATGCCCCGATGTGGGCGCCGGCAGTTGTATCGATGGAGGAAACCGGAGAGGGCCAGGGTGCGCAGCGCCGAGCTGCGGTAGGCGCGGGCGTAGGCCCACTCCCGCTTGGCGGTCTGGATGAAGCGTTCGGCCTTGCCGTTCGTCTGCGGACGGTACGGCCGCGTGAACACGTGTCGGGCGCCGAAGGCCTCCAGAGCACGTCGGAAGCGCCGCGAACGATAGCAGCTTCCGTTGTCCGTCATCACGCGCTCCACGAAGACGTCCTGAGCCCGGAACCAGCCGATCGCTCGCTCCAGGAAGCCCGACGTCGTGGTGTCGCGCTCGTCAGCAGGAACCTCGGCATAGGCCACCCGCGTCAGGTCATCGACGCATACGTGGAGGAACTCCCAGCCCACGCCTCGGGATCGCTTCCGTCGGTCACCGTGGATCCGATGCCCGATCCCCTGGATCCGACCGAGCTTCCTCGTGTCCAAGTGCAGCAACTTTCCCGGCCGCTCCTTCTCGTAGCGTACCGCCACCGGCTTCGGCTCCAGCTTGCGCAGTCGGCCCAGGCCGAGCCGTCTCAACCACAGTCCCACCGTCTCGTCTCGCGGACGGCCGCGAATCGGTCACCCGGGTACGTTCGATCGATCCATCGGCGGAGGCATCCGCCGCGAACGCCCCGGTGTGGACTTCCCGGAACCGGGCCATTACGCACGCCGGGCCAACACGAAGGGGAATCGCACGACGACCGCGGCAAGGCTGCACCAGAGCAGCCCGAGGTTTCCGGTCGGGATTCCGGCGTCCAGGGTCACGGTCACGGTCGCGAAGACGCCGAGCAAAAGCCCGCTCCGCACGCGGGCGTCGACCAGCACCTCCCCATCCACATCCCCTCGACTTCGAGATGTCGGGGAGAGCAGCGCCGCGACCAGGGCCAGGACGGCCAGCAAGAGGAGAAGGAGAGGTCGGTCGGGCACCTGGATGCCAGGCGTGCCTATCACGAGTCGTAGGGTCGTCAGGGCCAGGAGCAACGCGGACATGGCCAGATGGTTGCGACGCTCGACCCGGCCGAGGGCCGCCGGCAGGGCTGCATCTAGCGCGTACGCAGCGGATCCCATCAGGCCGAGGGGCCAGCCAACGGCCCAGGCGGCGAAGGCGAAGAGCGGCGGAACCAGCAGCTCATCGATCGGCTCCATTGCCTTTCCGGTGCTGCGGTTCACCAGGCGGAGCGCAACGAGCAGAACGACCGGAACGAACAGGGACTGGCTCCCCACAGCGAACCACGCCACGCCGGCCATCGCGGCAGCCAAGAAGGCGCCGACCTCGTCGTCCGGGGCCAGTTCGCGGGTGAGGGCCCACGCGAGAAAGACGGTGATCGCCGCGTTAACGCCCATGAGCCCGCCGTCCAACCACTCCGAGTCCCCGCGCAGGCTGAGCAGCGTGGCGACGACGAGCGCAAGTGACGCGAGGAGCAGGATGGCTGCATTAGTCGGGAACGACGGATCGACAGAGCGGCCGAGGCCCGTGAAGCGATAAACGAAGTGGGTGGAGCGC
>QJYK01000290.1 GCA_003248075.1 Gemmatimonadota bacterium
TCAGGATCGCGAGCACCAGCGGCGTGGCGGAGGCGGCTACGAGGTCTTTGCCGATGTCCATCCGCTCGAGCCTTCCAGGCCCCTGGCGGGACGTCGTCGATACATAGAGGTAGTATACATGGCAGCTCTATGTATCAACAAGAGTCGGGGCGCATGAGCCTCGTTGACCCTTGTGACACCGGTCCCACTCATCCGGCGGGCCCGTCGACCTCCTGGTCCGATTGCTGCAGATGCAGCGCCAGGCCCAGGATCGTCCCAGCCATCGCGTTGGCGAGCAGGACGCTGGGGACTCCAAGCGCGTCCAGGGCGAAGGGGGATTCCACGATCCACTGTGCCCCGTAGAGGACGCCCGTACACGCGACGCTCCCGTAGGCCGCGCCGCCGAGGACCGCTCTCCAGAAGGATCGTGCCTCGAGAACGAACGCTCCCATCACCCCCACGCCTGCGAAGACGATGAGATGAAGGAGCGTATAGGTCGCGATCCACGCTCCGACGACGCCCCCTGACACCACCCGAGCGATCATAGTGCCAGCCACTCCCCCGCCCAGAAGCCCGGAGGCCAGCGTGGTGGGTGTAGAGAGTGGGCGAAGCTGAACGGCATCCTCGATGAAGAAGAGGATTGCGACCGCGACGCCGGCGAGGACGCCGGCCTTGGCACCGGCAGCGACGTTCCGTAGGAACCGCATGGGGCGACGCTCGACTCCCAAGACGCACGCCATCCCCGCCACCCCGCTACCGCGGAGGAGAGTGGGGGCCATCGGTCGACCACACAAGCCCACGGGACCGAGCCGCGCCCGCCCAGCGAGGCGGCTGCCGTCGGGTGCGACCTCCGGAGTCGCTTCGTCATGGGCGGCCCTCAGGCCGCCAGCGTCTCCCCCTCCCCCTTGGCGATGATCGCCGCGCAGGTCAGGTCGCCCAGGACGTTCACGCCCGTCCGGAACATGTCCAGGAATCGGTCGAGTCCGACGACCAGGGCAATGCCCGACGCAGCCTGCGATCCCATGCCCACGGCGCCCAGGACGATCAGGGTGGTGACCAACGAGCTGCCCGGCACCCCCACCCCGGCCAACGCGGCGACCGTGGAGGCCGCGACGATGGTCAGGTGCTCTGCCGGCCCCAGCGGGACGCCGTAGACCTGGGCGAGGAAGACCACGGTGAGGCCCTTGTAGAGGGCAGACCCGTTCATGTTCAGAGTGGCGCCAACGGGAAGCACGAAGCTCGCCACCTCGTTCGACACCCCCAGACGCCTCTCGGCCACCTCCAGCGACACCGGAAGCGCCGCGTTGGACGAGGCCGTTGAGAACGCGAGCAGCGGCGCTTCCGCCACGTGCCTCCAGAACGCGCGCACGTTCACCCCACCCAACCGCAACGCCAGGGACAGGATCCCGAAGGCGTGGATCGCCTCACCGACGATCACGAGCAGCGCGTACACGAAGAGACCCCTCAGCAGCCCGACTCCGAACCGGGCCAGGGCCCCTGCGATGAGCACGAACACCGCATAAGGGGCCAATCGCATCGCCCAGTCGATAATCACCGCCGCGGCCCCATTCACCGCATCGAAGACGCGAACCAGCGGCTCGCGACGCGACGGCTCCAGCACCGAGGCGGCGACCCCGAACAGCAAGGTGGCGAAGATGAGAGGCAGCAGGTTGCCCTCCGCGGCGGCCCGCACCGGGTTCTGGGGGATGACCTCCAGGAGCCGGTCCCGGAGAGACACCTCCTCCGCGCGCTCCATCGTCGTCCCCGTACCGGAGGCATAGGCGCCCGCGATCTCGTCGCGCACGGCGGGGTCCAGGGTGGCTCCCGGCCTGGCCAGCACGGCGAGGTAGAGGCCCACGGTGGCGGCGATCGCCGTCGTGACCAGAAAATAGGCGAGCGACCTGCCGCCGATGCGGCCCAGGCGGCGCACGTCCCCCACCGAGCACGTCCCCACGAAGAGGCTGGCGACCACCAGGGGCACGACCACCATGCTGATCAGCCGGATGAACGCCGTACCCAGGGGCTCGACGAAGAGAAGGACGTCCCGGATCGCCGCGGAGCCGGATGCCTGGGCCGTGCCGCCCACGACGGCCCCCATCGAAAGCCCCAGGAGGATCTTCGTCGTGAGCTTCAAGCGTCCCCCTCCCCGAAGCCGCCGTTCCGCCGCAGATAAGGTACGAGGCCGCCCGCCCGGATGATCTCCACGGCGAAGGGCGGCAGAGGCCTGGCCGGGATCGTCGTCCCCCGCGTCTCGTCGACGACCTGGACGCCGTCCCTCCCGACCACCAGCGTCAGCGCGTCCCCCTCGGCGACGGCGGTGGTGTCGCACTCCACAGGCAGCAGGCCGTTGTTGATGGCGTTCCGGTAGTAGGTGCGAGAGAAGCTCCTCGCCACGACCGCCCGGATCCCCGCGGCCAGGACGACCGTCACAGCGACCTCCATGGCCGATCCGCACCCGAAGGCGTCGCCGGCCACAAGCACGTCGTCGGGGCGGACCGTCGCGGCGAACCCGGGATCGACGCCCGCCAGCAGCCACCGCTTCAGCTCGTCGGGGTCCAGCGTCTCCTTCTTCCGTACCGAGGACACGATGGCGTCGGTGTCGATCCGGTCGCCCAGGCGGCGCGCTCTGCCGCGCAGCTCGAGGCTCATGCGACCTCCCTGGGGTCGACGATCCGACCGGCGACCGCGGCTGCCGCGCACGTGCCCGGCGAAGCCAGCCAGATCGCGACCGACGCGTCGCCCATGCGACCGCGGAAGTTACGGTTGGCGGTCGAGATGACCCGCGCGCCGGGTGACGGCAGGGGCCCGGAGGTACCGCAGCACGGCCCACATCCCGTCTCGGAAACCACCACCCCTTGGCGCTGCAGACCCGCCAGAGTGCCGTCGGCTTCGAGGGCGTCACGCACCACGGCCGACGCCGGTGTGGCGACCACCGTCACCCCGGGTGCGATCCCGCCCCCCGCCTCCAGCACCCTCAGTGCTTCCCTGAAGTCGTGGGCGCGCCCCCCCGCGCACGTACCGAGGAAAACCCAGTCCACCTTCGTTCCCGACACGTCGGTCACGCCGACGACCTTGTCGGGATCGTGGGGGAGCGCCACCCGGGGCTCGAGCGC
>QJYK01000052.1 GCA_003248075.1 Gemmatimonadota bacterium
GAGGGTCCCGACATCCCGGCCGGTGACACACGGTGTCGTGGTGACGCCGGACGGTCGCTACGCCCTCGTCACCAACGAAGCGGTCGGCGCGACCCGGGGTACGGTGGACGCGGTGGACCTGGGGGCGGCCCGTGTCGTCGCCAGCGCGCCGCTTCACTATCAGCCGGGCGGGATCGGGTTCTGGAAGATGGAGCGTCGCTAGCCGTTCCCCGGTCGTTCAACAGACGCTGAAAAGCGTTGCGCCAAGCGGCTTTGCCGGGTTGCCGCCCCCCTCTGACTCGGTTATTTTTCCGGGGCTCTCAAGCGGCGTAACGACGACCCTCCCGAGTGGGGGGAGCGACGCTTTCCCGGGTGCGGTCGGGAGATCCGGAGCGCCGTGCCCAAGGAGCTGCGCTTGCCCCACCGAAGCCGATTCCCGACCTGATGCGACCGGGTCCTGCCCTCGCCGCGCGCGCCGCGGCGCGGTCGTCCGAGCCGCCTCACGTCGGCGCGCGCGCCGTTCCCGGGCCCGCGAGCCCACCGCACGGAGCCCCGGGACGGCCGACGGTCCGAGACGCCCACGAGCACCCCCGAACAAGCACGTTGAAGGGATAGAAGAGCATGGACGAAGAGCTGGATCTGCTTGGAGGCGGTGGCGGGGAACGGGTCCTCACCCGCCTCATCGAAGACGAGATGCGCGAGTCGTTCATCGACTACTCGATGAGCGTGATCGTACAGCGCGCGCTTCCCGACGTCCGCGACGGCCTGAAACCGGTCCACCGCCGCATCCTCTACGCGATGAGCGAGCTGGGCCTGACGCCGGGGCGAGCCTACAAGAAGAGCGCGACCGTGGTCGGCGAGGTGCTCGGCAAGTTCCACCCGCACGGGGACTCGGCGGTCTACGACTCGCTCGTGCGCATGGTCCAGAGCTTCTCGCTCCGCTACCCCCTGGTGGACGGCCAGGGAAACTTCGGCTCCATCGACGGAGACTCCGCGGCGGCCTACCGCTACACGGAGGCGCGGCTGACCAACGCGGCGCTGGAGATGTTGACGGACATCGACAAGGAGACGGTCCGCTTCGTCCCCAACTTCGACGGTCGCATCCCCGAGCCCACCGTCCTGCCCGGACGCATCCCGAACCTCCTGGTCAACGGGTCGTCGGGCATCGCCGTGGGCATGGCCACGAACATCCCGCCACACAATCTGCGTGAGGTCGTCGCCGCGACGCAGGCACTGGTCGACAACCCGGACCTCCCGCAGGAGACGCTGGAATCGATCGTGAAGGGCCCCGATTTTCCGACCGGCGGCTTCGTGTGCGGCACGGACGGGATCGTGGACGCCTACCGCACGGGGCGGGGTCGCGTGGTCATGCGCGCCCGGGCCGAGATCGAGCAGATCGACGTGAACTCGGAGCGCATCGTCGTCACCGAGATCCCGTTCATGGTGAACAAGTCCAGGCTCATCGAGCAGATCGCCCAGCTCGCGCGTGACAAGAAGATCACCGAGATCCGGGACCTGCGCGACGAGTCGGACCGGGACGGCATGCGCATCGTGATCGAGCTGAAGCGTGACGCGGTGCCCCACATCGTGCTGAACCGGCTGTACAAGCACACTCAGATGCAGGCCACGTTCGGGACCATCCTGCTCGCGCTGGTGGACGGCGTGCCGATGGTGATGTCGCTGCGCGAGATGCTGCAGCATTTCATCACCCACCGTCTCGACGTCATCGTCAAGCGCAGCGAGTTCGACCTCGCCAAGGCGCTCGAGCGAGAACACATCCTCGAAGGCCTCAAGATCGCCGTCGACAATATCGACGAGGTGATCGGGATCATCCGGGGTTCACCCGACACCGAGACGGCGAGCAACGCGTTGCAGGCGCGCTTCGAGCTGTCCGAGCGGCAGTCCAAGGCCATCCTGGACATGCGCCTTGCGCGCCTCACCGGCCTCGAGATCGAGAAGCTGGAGGAGGAGCTCACCGAGGTGCGCGCGCAGATCGAGGATCTGCGGGATATCCTGGGCTCCGAGCCCCGCCGCCTGAGGATCCTCAAGACCGAGCTTCAAGAGGTCGCGGACAAGTACGGGGACGAGCGACGCACCGAGATCATCGGCTCGGTCGGCTCCTTCGACGTGGAGGATCTGATCGTCGAGGAGGACATGGTCATCACGCTGTCCCGCCAGGGATACGTGAAGCGGCTGCCCCTCGGCACCTACCGCGCGCAGCGCCGGGGTGGGCGCGGTCTCCAGGGGATGGGCACCAAGGAGGAGGACTGGGTCGAGCACCTGTTCGTCGCGTCCACCCACGACTACCTGATGATCTTCACCGCTGCGGGACAATGCTATTGGCTCAAGGTGTGGGAGATCCCGGTGGGAGCGCGCCACGCGCGCGGAAAGCCGATCGTGAATCTCCTCAACCTCGCCTCCGAGGAGGTCATCGCTGCGGTCGTGCCGGTGCGTGAGTTCGCAGAGGACAAGTTCCTGCTGTTCTCGACGCGGAAGGGCGTGATCAAGAAGACGGCGCTGTCGGCATACGGGAACGTGCGCGCGGTCGGGCTCAACGCGATCAACATCCGCGAGGGGGACGAGCTCATCGACGTGCAGATCACCACCGGGGACAGCGAGATCATCCTCGCCACGGCGTGCCACGGAAGGCGTGCGGGGCATCGACCTCTCCGGGGACGACGTCGTCATCGGGATGGTCGTGGTGCGCGAGGGCTCGACGCTGCTGGTGGCGTCCGAGAACGGGATGGGCAAGCGGACCGAGGTCGACGCCTACCGACTGCAGAAGCGGGGAGGCAAGGGAGTGATCAACCTGCGAGCCACGAGCCGGACCGGGAAGGTCGTGGCGATCAAGGCGGTCACCGAGGATGAGCAGCTCATGCTCATCACGCGCAACGGCGTGGTGAACCGGCAGCGCGTCAGCGAGATCTCGTTGATCGGGCGTGCCACCCAGGGCGTGAAGCTCGTGAACCTGGATGAGGGCGACGCGCTGGTGGACGTGGCCCGCTTCGTCGCCGAGGACGAGGACGAGAACGGGGTCGAAGACGACGACCTCGTGGGGGACGACGCGGAGGAGGAGCCTGAAGAGGGCGTGGACGACGCATGAAGGAGGTCCAGGGCGAGGGGCTCGTAGGCCTTCCGGAGATCGAGTCCGCGGCTCACCGGCTCGCAGGTATCGCGGTGCGGACGCCCCTGCTGCCCGCGGACGTCCTGTCGGACCGGGTCGGCGCCGAGGTCCGGCTCAAGTGTGAGAACCTCCAGCGGGCCGGCGCCTTCAAGATCCGGGGTGCACACAACTTCGTGTCGCAGCTCTCCGACGAGCAGCTGTCGCGCGGCATCCTGACCTATTCGTCGGGGAATCACGGTCAGGCCGTCGCCCTCGCCGGGCGACTGCGCGGAGTGCGCGCCGTGGTCGTGATGCCCACGACGGCACCCAAGGTGAAGGTCGAGGGCGCGAAGCGTCTCGGTGCGCAGGTGGTCTTCGAGGGAACGACGTCGGTCGAGCGCAAGCTGCGAGCCGAGCGGATCGCCCAGGACGAGGGTCTGGCCATGGTGCCCCCGTTCGACCATCGGCACATCATCGCAGGACAGGGAACGGTCGGACTCGAGATCGCCAAGGACTGGCGGGACGTCGACATCGTGCTCGTGCCCATCGGCGGGGGTGGGCTCGCTGCGGGCGTCGCCGCTGCCGTGAAACGCGTCGTGCCGGAGGCCAGGGTTATCGGCGTGGAACCCGTGGGGGCCGCGTCCATGCGTGCGGCGCTCGACCACGAAGGCCCTACGCTGCTCACGGAGGTGGACACCATCGC
Organism: Gemmatimonadota bacterium; assembly: GCA_003248075.1. Classification (GTDB taxonomy): domain Bacteria; phylum Gemmatimonadota; class Gemmatimonadetes; order Longimicrobiales; family Gaopeijiaceae; genus SZUA-318. Next base: position 3,786 of record QJYK01000052.1, read on the forward strand.
CGACGGACTCATGCCGGTCATCGCGGGTCAGCTGACCTATGAGCACGCGCGGGACCTGCTGGACGACGTGGTGCTGGTCACCGACGATGCCATCCGGGAAGCGGCTGCGCTCCTCGTGCACCGTCACAAGCTCGTGGTCGAGTTCAGTGGGGCGGCCACGACCGCCGCGCTCCTGTCGGGCGCGGTGTCGGCTCGTGGCGCCCGCGTGGCGGCGGTCGTCAGTGGCGGCAACATCGATCCTGCGCAGCTGAGCCAGCTCGGCCGACCCGCGTGAGCCAGGGCATCACCGCGGTCCCCGGAGTCTGCGTGGGACATGCATCGGTCTCCGGTGGCGGCTCCGGGTGTACCGTCGTGCTGGGCCCCTTCCGGGGAGCCGTGGAGGTACGAGGACTGGCAACGGGGAGTCGAGAGCTACCGACGCTGGCCGCGGATCACGTCGTGCCCCGCGTGGACGCGATCCTGCTCACGGGGGGCTCGGCTTTCGGGCTCGCCGCCGCCGACGGCGTGATGGCCTGGCTGGCGGAGCGCGGGCGTGGGTACGACACCGGGCTCGCCGTGGTACCGATCGTACCCGCGGCGGTGGTCTTCGACCTTCGTGACGGCCGAGCGCGGCCAGACGCGGCCACCGGGCGGGCAGCCTGCGAGGAGGCGTCGGACGGACCTGTCGAGGAAGGTCGGATCGGAGCCGGTGCGGGCACCACGGTGGGGAAGCTCGCAGGACGCGAGCACGCGTCGCCCGGCGGCGTGGGCAGTTGGGCGCGCGAGGTCGGATCCTTCCAGGTCGGAGCCCTGGCCGTGTTGAACGCGGTCGGGGACGTGCGAGACGCCCACGGCGTGATCGTCGCGGGAGCTCGTGACGCGGACGGGACCTTTCTCGACGGCGAGCGTCGGTTGCGGGCCGGCGACGACGCTCCCCGCCCTGGCCTCCCCGGCACCAACACGACGCTCGCCGTGGTCGCCACCGATGCGCCGCTGAGCCAGGTCGACCTGGGGCGGCTGGCGCGTATGGCGACGAACGCGCTGTCCCGCCGGATCACGCCGGTCCACACGCCGTTCGACGGGGACGTCGTCTTCGCGGTGTCCACGTCGGCAGAGCCCGAGGAGATGGACCGGCGCGAGGTGCTCCGCCTGGGGTCGGCGGCTCAGCACGCTCTCGAGGAGGCGATCACGCGGGCGGTCACCGTGGGTGCCCGATGAGACGCCTCCTGTTGTTCGATATCGACGGCACGCTGATCTCCGGTGGGCCGGCCAAGGAGGCCTTCCACCAGGCGCTGGTCGAGACGTTCGGCACGGCGGGGGACATCGAGGTCCACGACTTCGCGGGCAAGACCGACCCTCAGATCGCACGAGAGCTTCTGGTGCAGGCCGGTGTCGCCGCTCCGGCCATCGACTCAGGGCTTCCGACCCTCTTCGAGCGGTATCTCGGCCACCTGGAGGCGCGACTTCCGGGTCGGCCGGTGCGGGTGCTGGAGGGCGTCGTCGCCCTACTGGACGCGTTGTCGACGGACGCAGCCGTCGGACTCGGGCTGCTGACGGGCAATCACGTCCGCGGCGCAGCGTTGAAGCTGCGCTCCGCGGGAATCCAGGACCGCTTCATGATGGGGAGCTTCGGCTCGGACCACGAGGAGCGGGACGCGCTCCCCGCCATTGCGCTCGTCCGCGCGCACGAGACCTGGGGCGTGAGGTTCGACCCCTCCGACGTGTGGGTGATCGGCGACACCCCGAGGGACGTCCAGTGCGGACGGAAGGAGCGCATGAAGACGCTGGGCGTCGCCACGGGACGCTACGGTGCGGACCACCTGCAGGCGGCGGGGGCGGACCGTGTCGTTCCCGACCTGAGGGACACCGAGGCCGTGACGGAGCTCCTGCTGGCGTAAGGACGCCTGCGTCGTGCCTTGATCGGGGTCGGTCGGGGGAACATCTTGGGCCTCCGTGAGGGTACCTACCCCCTCTACGCGAGGCGCAGGCGCGCGGACACGAGTCACCGATCCCCTGGAGGTTTTGTACCGTGTCGAGCAGAGGTGAGCAGCGCAGGCAGGCCCGGCAGAAAGGCAGCTCGGAGCTGACGAAGTTCTACTGGATCCTGGGAGCGGTCGCCGTCGTCGGCGTCGGCGTGGTAGGCTACTCGGTGGGCTCTGATGCGCTCAGCGCCGCCGCCACGGAGCCCATCGATCTCCAGGGCGCCGACGACGTGTCGCGGCTGGTCCAGCTCGCTCAGGGGGTCAAGAAGGGCGACCCCGACGCTCCCATCACGATCGTCGAGTTCGGCGACTACCAGTGCCCGGGGTGCGGGGCCTTCGCCCTGAGCGTGAAGCCCCAGGTCGACCTCGCCTACGTGCAACCCGGCAAGGCGAACTTCGTCTTCTACGATCTGCCGCTGGTCTCGATCCACGCCCACTCGTTCCTGGCCGCCCGGGCGGCGCGATGCGCGGGCGACCAGGACCGCTTCTGGGAGTATCACGACAACCTGTTCCGCACGCAGGCTGCATGGTCGACCAAGTCCGACCCCACTCCGGACTTCCTCGACTACGCGGGCGTGGTCGGTCTCGAGCCCGACGCGTTCGAAACGTGCCTGAACAGTGACCGGCACGCCGAGGTGGTCACGGCCAACATGCGGCTTGCCGAGGAGCTTGGGCTGAGCGCGACCCCGTCGATCATGGTCAGCCGCGGCCAGGGGATGGCGCGCCGCCTCAACGGCTTCGACTTCCAGACCATCAAGAATACCGTCGACGGCATGATGGAACCGCCGGCCACACCACCCGGGAACTGAGTCGGGTGGGCGAAGCAGAGGTCCTCGACACGGGGGCCGGGGCCGATGCTCCGGCCCCCGTCAATCGAATGGTCGTGGCGGTCCTCTCGCTCGTGGGTCTGTTCGTCGCGTTCTACCTCATGGCGCACTCGTTCGGATGGACGGGCCCCCTCGTGTGCGGGATCGGCGAGTGCGAGACCGTGCAGTCGAGCAGGTGGGCCAAGGTCGGAGAGGTGCCGGTGTCGGCGATCGGCTTCGCCGGGTACGCGACGCTCCTGGGACTGTCGGTGGCCGGCCTGCAGCCCGGCCGCCGCTCATCGCGGGGGTTGGGGCTGCTGCTTCTGGCGGGTTCCGGTGCCGGCGTGGCGTTCTCCGCATGGCTGACCTATCTCGAGGCGGCGGTCATCCACGCCTGGTGCCAATGGTGCGTGACCTCCGCCATCTTGATCACGTTGATCTTCCTGGCCGCGCTTCCCGAGGCTCGGCGGATCCGCGGTGGAGGTGACGCCCGATGAAAGTCCGGCTCCTGTTCGTCGACGAGGGCTCGTACCATCACGAAACCGTCGATCTCCCGGACGGCTCCCTCGAAGACTACGAGCGGTTGATCGACTGGGTGCGCGAGGACCCCCAGGTCCTGAAGCGGGTCTTCGTGGACGTCGGCCGGCTGTGCGCGGCGTACCTCGTAGACGAGGGGTAGTCGGCCCCGCGGGGGCCGGCCCCGCCACTGTGGCGGCCGGGCTCCTGATGGGCGCCTGGTTGTGCCCGCCGCCCGCGCTCGCGCAAGTCTTCGAGGGTCGGGTGCTGGACGATGGCGACGGTCGGCCGGTGGCGACCGCGTTGGTGCGGCTGCTGACGCCCGACCTCGAGCCGGTCGCCCTGACGGTGGCGGACGCGCTCGGCCGCTATCGCATCGAGGTACCGGGACCCGGTCGGTACCACCTCGCCGCCGAACGCATCGGGTTCGATCCCGTCACCTCCCACCTGCTCGAGGTCAACGATCCCGACGGGACGTACGCCATCGACGTCGGCATGCGTGCGGTGCCTCTCCCCCTGTCCGGCTTCGTCGTCACCGCGGAGCGCTTCGCGGAGATCGAGCGTGGCATCACGCACCAGATCGGCATCTCACCGACGGCGTTGCGGGTCCCGCCCCTGATGCGGCCCGACATCGACGCACATCTGGAGAAGGCCCATGCTCTCTCCGACGTGGTTCGCTGGTCCGGAGTGCCCAGCGTCATCGTAAAGGAGACGACCGAAGGACCTTGCTTCCAATGGCGGACGCGGCACTGCATCGAAGTGTACCTGAACGGCTTCCACATCGACGCCGGGTTCATCGACACCGTGCCGTTGGACATGGTGGAGACGATCGTCTTCGTGCTTCCCAACGAGTCGATCGTCTACGAGGCGGGCGCCGTGCTCCTCTACACCGAGGGGTGGATCCGATGAGGTCGGGGGTCACCCGAGCGCCCCGGAGCCCGTACATTGGAGCAGCCCCTTCTTCGCACCCGAGGACACCGATGACCCTGCCTGAGCGTGCTTTCGCGACCCTACTCGCGCTGGTCGTCCTTGCCGCCTGCAACGACTCGCCCAGCGTGATCGACGACAGCATCGTCGGGAACTACACGCTGGCCACGGTGAACGGACAGCCGGAGGTCTTGTCGGGGAGCCTGAACGTGAAGGATGACGGAACCTGCCATTATTCCGTTTCGTTCCGCTCCACGGTGGCCGGGTCGAGCACGACCACCCAGAGCAGCGACTGCACCTGGACGCGCTCGGGTGCGGCTGCGTTCTTCACGTTGGACAACGGGGATCTCCTTCCCGCCACGGTGGGCGCCGACACGTTGAGCGTCACGCTGTTCGGCGCGGACATGGTGCTTCGGCGCTAGCTTCCCTAACCGCCGTCGCGCACCGCCTCCCGGCAGCGCTCCAGGGTCCACGCCTCGATGATCGGCGGGGGCCACTCACCGTCGCGTGCCGCGCGAACCAACCGCCGTGCCTCGTGTCGGGCGCGGTCCGCGGCCTCGACGTCGAGAAGCTCTCTGCCCAAAGCTTCGTCGAGCTCGTCCTCGTCCAGAATGACGGGGTCTCCGCCGGCCGGGATCCACACGTCTACGTAGAGGTCCGTGGTGAACCAGTCGGAGCCGCGTACCTGCACGGGCGTAAGGATGTTGGCGTAGATGCCCGTGAAGGTTCCGTCGGCGCGGTGGAAGCGGCCCACGTCGTGCCAGGTGTCTTCGAAGGTGAACCAGACCACGTCGGAGCCCTCCTCGAGCGCGACCTGGCCCTCGATGCGCATCGGGGCCGAAGCCGAGATGGACTCGGCCAGCGTGACGAAGATCCCGGGCTCCCGGTGGATGAGTCGGTGGTCGAAGATCTGGATGCGGTCCGGGGGGCGCCGGTAGTGGATGCGTACGCGCGCCGGTTCGTCGCGGTCCTGCGTTGTGACGCCGCGCGGCGCCACGACCTCGACGAAGACATCCATGGTGCCACCGCAAACGGCAGGGCTCCAGGACATCAGGTTTTCGGTGAGGTCCACGACGATTCGCTCGGGGGCCCCGGACACCAGGACGCGCTGCGCGGCCGCGATGACCTCCGCCTCGCCGCAGCCGCCCCCGACGGTGCCCGTCAGGCCGCGCTTCGGGTCGACCACCAGGCGCGCACCGACCTTCCGCGGCGTCGAGCCGCGGGTGGCCACCACGGTCGCGAGTGCGCACGTCCGTCCCTCGTTGCCGGCGGCGACCAGCGCCTCACCAATGGCACGATCGTCCTGATGGGTCACGTCGTCCCTCCTTGCGGGCCTTCGGTACCACCGTCCTTGAAGAAGCGCTCCGCGACGCGCTCGAGGTCCCTGAGGGACGTCCCCGAGCCGCCACGCCGGACCCTCACGAGCTCGGCCGCTACCGCTACCGCGATCTCTTCGGGGGTCTCGGCTCCGATGTCCAGGCCCACGGGCGCGTGGACCGCGGCCAGGCGTTCGCGCGGGATGCCATCCTCGAGGAGCCGCACGTAGGTGGCCCGCACCCGGCGTCGGCTGCCGATCATCCCCACGTACGCGGGCGCGGATTCCTGCTGCAGGACCCGTACCAGGCACTCGTAGTCGTATTTGTGACCCCGGGTCACGAGCAGGACGTGAGAGCGCTCGTCGATGGTCAGGTCGCGGAACGGGTCCGAAAAGTCGACCCGATGCACGGCCCGCGCATCGGGAAACCGCTCTCGTGACGCGAAGTCGGGGCGGTCGTCGAGCACGTACACCCTGAAGCCCAGCATCGCACCGACGCGACACATGGGGCGAGCGATATGGCCGGCGCCGACGATCACGAGATCCGGCACCGGGTGGCGCACCTCGAGGTACACCTCCAACGCCTCCTCCCCGGTCGCGAGCGTCCTCACGCCGTCCCGCCCGGCGGGGTCGACCAACGCCGACCGGGCCAGGGCCACGACGCCCGCGTCGGTCGGTGCGTCGCCGAGCGTGCCGTGGACCATCTCGTGGCCCGAGGCGTCCCTGGTGAGCACGAGGCGTCGCCCCATCTTCGGCCCTTCCGAGACGACGAGCGCCACCGCCGAGCTGAGCCCCTCCTCGACGGCATCGAGCGCCAGACGGGTCGCGTCCAGTGCGCCCGTCATCACGCTCGCACCCCCTGGACGGGGAAGGCGGCGCGGTAGGCTTCCGGAGTATCGATGTCCGCCACCACCCCGGCGTCGTCGACGCTCACGAGGGTGGCCGCTTCCAGGTGGGCATGGACCACGGTGCGGGCGCCTCCTTCCAGACCGGGATCGAGGAGCTCCCCGAAGACGGACGACCGGAAGACGACCGGATGGCCGCGTCGACCGTCGTGGATGGGCAGCACCACCGGTGCCTCGCCCTCCCGAAAGGCCGACAGGAGGATCTGGACCGTCTCGGGGCGTACCAACGGATGGTCGACCGGGAGGAGCGCGAGGCCTGCCGTGCCGGCGGCGAGCGCCGCCAGAGCCAGCCGCACCGAGGTGATCGGTCCGTCACCCGGCTCGGGATTGACCAGGACATGCGCGCCCGCGGCCCGGGCCCGCCGTTCCTCGTCTTCCTGACCTTCCCCCACGACGACGATGACCGGATCGCAGCCGCCGGCGACGAGCGACCCGACGACGGCGGACACGAAGGATCGGCCCCCGGCATCCAGGAGCGCCTTGGAGCGTCCCATCCTCCGCGAGTCACCCGCACAAGGCACGACCGCCGCGATCGGAGGGGGGCCCAGGGGCACGGGCTCGGGCTTCCCCTTTCTCCAGAAAGGCACGCTCAGCCTCCGAAGGCGTCGTAGAAGCGCCGGTCGCGGTCCGCGAGCTCCTTCAGGAGCGGGGCGGGGGCGAAGCGGTCGCCGTGGCGGTCCGCCAGCTCCTGCATGGTGTCCAACATCCCCTTGGTGTGCATGGTGTCCGCGAATCGCAGGAGGCCACCGCGGAAGGGCGGGAAGCCTGTGCCCATGACCATCGCCAGGTCGACGGCTCCCGCCCTCGAGACGATCCCGTCCCCGAGCGCTCGAGCGGCCTCGTTGACCATCTGCGAGACCAGTCGACGCCGGATGTCGCGGGCGTCCGGTCCGCCTCGTCGTCCGGCAGGCTCGAGCCCCAGGTGTCCATACACGTCGGGGTCGACGCCGCGCTCCTTGCCGTTCTCGTAGCGGTAGAAGCCGAGCCCTCCCTTCCGGCCGAGACGCTTCGTGCGGTCCAGTGCGACCAGAGCGGGAGGGGGTCGGAGCCGGTCGCCGAGGGCGGCGTGCATGGCGGCACCGGCGTGGGTGGACACGTCGATACCCACTTCGTCGATCAGGCGGAGCGGCCCCATGGGCATGCCGAACTCCTTCGCCGCCGCGTCGATGCGCTCGATCGACGCGCCATCGCTGAGCAGCCAACCTGCCTCGTTCAGGTACGGCGCCAGGATCCGGTTCACCAGGAACCCGGGGCCGTCCCGGACCACCACAGGCACCTTCCCAAGGGCGACGGCCAGGGCGTGGACCGCGGCGATGGTGGCGTCGGACGTGCGGGCGCCACGAACCAGCTCCACGAGCGGCATCCTGTGGACCGGGTTGAAGAAGTGCAGTCCACAGAAGCGCTCGGGGTGCTCGAGCGACCTCGCCATCACGTCGACGGAGAGGGAGGAGGTGTTGGTGGCGAGGATGCAGTCCCGCGAGACCTTCGACTCGGTCTCCTGGAGCACGGCCCGCTTCACGTCCATGTTCTCCACGATGGCCTCTACCACCAGGTCGACCGCACCGAAGCCGGCGTAGTCCAGGCTCCCCGAGACCAGCCCCATGCGGTCGTTCGCCTCCCTGCGCGTCAGGCGCCGCCTGCTCACAGCCTCGTCGAACAGCTCACGAGCGTGCCGGAGGCCGCCGACCACCGCCTCATGGCGGATGTCCTTCATACGCACCCGGATCCCGTTGTTCGCGGCGAGCTGTGCGATGCCGCCACCCATCACCCCGGCGCCGAGCACGCCGATCTGCTCGACGCGCACCGCCACGGCATCCTCATCCGTGAGGCCGGTGCCCTTCCGCGCCGCCTCCCGGAGCCGGAACACGTGCACCAGGTTCTTGGACACCGACGAAACGATCAGCTCCGAGGCCGCCCGGGCTTCGGCCGCGAGGCTCTTCTCGACCGCCCGGCCCAGGTTGCGTCGCAGAACCTCCAGGATTCGCAGGGGCGCCGGGTAGTGACCGCCCGTGCTGGACAGGACCCGCCGACGGGCCGCGGCGAGCACTACGCGGCGGCCAGGGGCGGTGTCCTCCACGAGCCGCGCCCCCAGGCCCCTGCCGGGGCGGGACGCGCCCGACGGGAGCTCCAACGTCTCCACGGCGAAGGCCGCGACCCGCTCGGTGAAGACCTGGGCCGGAAGCACACGTCCGGCGAGGCCGATCCGCTTCGCCTTGCGGGCGTCGATCTGCTTTCCAGTCAGCAGCAGGTCGAGTGCCGCGCGAAGTCCGATCAAGCGAGGCAGGCGCGTGGTCCCGCCCCAGGCGGGGATGATGCCCAGCTGGACCTCCGGAAGCCCCAGGCGGGTCCTGTCCGAGTCGGAGACGACGCGGTGCGTGCAGGCGAGCGAGAGCTCCAGGCCACCGCCGACGCAGATGCCGTCGATGGCCGCGACACTCGGTATCGGCAGCCGCTCCACGTCCATGAACACCGCCTGACCGAAGCGGATGGCCGTCTCGGCCACCCCTGGATCTTCGATCGCCTCGATGGCGCCGACGTCGGCGCCCGCGATGAACGTGCCCGGCTTCCCGCTACGGAAGACCGCAACGCGCACCCGCCCCGACTCGGCGTTCGTGCGCAGCTCGTCGACGACCTGCGCGAGCCGCCTCATGACCGCGTCGGTCAGGAGATTCACGCTGCGATCCGGATCGTCGAAGGTGACCCAGCCGATCCCGCGCTCGTCGATCGTGAGCGAAGGGCTCGCGGCTGGATGGGCGATCTCCATGGTCCTGCTCCAAGATGAGGCTACAGGAAGATGGGGCAGCCGTCAGTGAAAAGCAGCCGCCCCGGCACGGGGTGCCGGGGCGGCGAGGTCACACCCGGACGCGTACGCGCAGCTCGCCCGGCTCGGGAGCGGTCACGCGCTCAGAGCTTGATGCGCTCCTGGGCGTTGCTGCGACTGAGCGTGATCTGGGTCGGCTCACCCCGCACGACGTCGATCGGGATGTTCCAATAGAGCTCGGTGTAGGGCAGCTCGTAGCGGGCGTACACCCAGTATCTTCCTGGCTTCACCTCGAACCCGGCCGCGACCCCGCTGGCGTCGGTCGTGTCCGCCGCCGCCAGCAGCCCGCTGATGCGAGCCTTCTCGGTCATCACCGGTCCGACGTCCGCGAAGGCTTCATCGGCCCAGTTGTCCCTCACGATGCGGATCGAGTCCGACTGGCGAATCGTACCGCGCTGCATCTGATCGAACTCATTGAAAGCCGCTTCCATCTGCCGCTCGACGCGCCCGAGCTGCGAATCGAACTCCTGGAATTCGCGGAAGAGGGCGACGTAGCGTGCCTCTCCGCGATTGTACTGTCCCATTGTGTCCGTGATCTTCTGCAGCGTGTCGCGAAGGGTGTTCCACCGGTTCGTGGCGGCCTGCCAGCGCTGCTGCGCCTGCGCCACTTCTTCGCGGGCGGCGATCAGCTCGTCCGGAATGGGTGGCTCCGGCGTCGGGAACGCGGCCTCGAGTGAGTCGAAGATCGCGTCGCGGTCGTAGGGGAGGAGCTGGACCTCAACGCCCGGGAGCGACCGCGTGATCATTCCCTCGCCGTCCGGGTTGTCCATCTCGGCTTCGACCGTGACCACGACCTGGGCCGGACCGCACGCCGCGGCGGCCAGGAGGAGCGTCATCGCGAAGGGGAGATTCCTGCGCCTCATGTAGCTCTCCGTCGATCTCACCTGGTGAACGAGCGCACGAAGGTACTGTGCCGGCGGGGGGGCATCAACCTTCCATGAGCGCCTGAATCTAAGGTGCTCGCGGGGGGTCCGCACGCCCGCTCGCGCCCCTGGGGGGGCGAGGGCTCGCCCCCGTATCGATTCCGAGGTCCGGTCCGAACCGGAAGACACGCGGGTCTCCGAGTGACCGGGCCGCACCGGACAGGGCTGAGGCGTCCAACGAGCGGATCTCGGCCGGGAGATCGCGCGCGAATCCGAGGCGGGCAAGATCTCCGGCGATCCGCGCGGCCAGGACCTCCGGCGCCGACTCGGCGAGCAGCCGGGTCGCCCGGAAGCGCCGGAGCCGGAGTCGGAAGAAGTCCGCGGGCATTGTCTGCTCGGCGAGCCGCGACACCGCGCCGCGGATCCGGGCCTCCCATCGGTCCGCGGCCTCCGGCAGCACGGCCGCCTCGGCCACGATGACAGGCCCCCCCGGTGTGTCCTCGATGCGCACCTCCACCGAATATCGATCGGGGTCTGGCGGGGTCGGGTCCAGCTCTTCGTCGAGCACGAAGGCGAGGAGCTCGAGCTCGACCCGCTTCGCCGACCTCGGGGCCGGGTAGGCGATCGTGATCCAGGCGCTCGTCACGTCACGCACCGCGTCCACACGCTGGCCGGCGATCCATGCCAGCCCGTCGTCGCGAGGCTCCGAAGGGACCACGGCCGGGTCGACGCGCGTCGAGTCGGGTCCGGTCGGCACCGGGGCCTGGGGTCCCACCACCACCACCACGGCTCCGGCGCGGCGCAGGTTCGAGCCGCGGTACCGCTCGAGTGCCGCCGGTGTCATCGCACCCACGGATACCGACGTGCCGCCCGGGGGGCGGGTCCAGGGGCTCCCCGGCGGCGCCAGCGTCCGGGCCACCTCCATGCGGTACTCCCGCACCGGGGATCCCTCTTCGAACGCCAGGGATTCCAGCGTGAGCTGACGTGTCCGCTCGAAGAGCTGGACGTCGATGGGGGCGTCGAACAGGACCGAGTCCATCCGGGTCAGGTCCTGGCGCCACGTCTCGGGGGTCGTGAGCAGGTCGAAGCTGAGCGAGGTCCGACCTACCCTGGAGGTCACCGTGCCCGTTCCCCATCGTTCCAGACTCCGGGCCACCTGCTCCGCCAGGACCCGCGCCACGAGGTCGGCTGTCCCCTCCATCCCCGACTCGTCGCCGGAGGAGCCGTGCGGCATCCGCAGCGAGACGGCCACGGCGGTCGAACCGGCGCGCGGCACGAAGTGACTGGTCGCGTACGGAGACTGTCCGGCGACCGGGTGAGCGACGAGCAGAGCTGCCGCGACGACCCGGGCGGACCGCGCGGACCGGTGTGTCACGGGCGCACCTCGGCACGCACCGGCCCCCGGGCCGAGAGCTCGGACAGGAAGGTGCGGAGCGCTGCCGCATCGAGCTCGCCGAGGGTGCGCAAACGCGCGTCGATGTCCTCGGGTGCTTCGCCGGACTCGTACGCGCGCCCCACCGTGGCCACGAGCCCGGAGGGCGTGCGGGCGCCGAGCAGGATATCGCGCCGCAGCCGCGCGGTCGCGCTGCGCACCTCCCCATCGTCCAGCGCCGCGGCTGTCGCGGCGAGCGCAGAGCCCACCGCGTCGCGCATGGCCGGGGCGTTGCGGGGATACGCCGCCCCGAGCAGTACCAGGACCGATCGGCCGGGCAGGGTCCAGAGCTGCACGCTCGTCTCCCAAGGTCCGGTCGTGCGCTCCAGCTGTCGCGCTACGAGCAGTGCCGCAATCCGAGCCAGCGGGTCGTCTGCCGTTCCTGCCGCGAACGCCTCACCGTGCCAGACCCGCAGCGTCTGTACGGTCGCCGGTCGCGCCGAGGGCGGGGGATCGCTGGCGACGATCTCCACGCGTGCGGGGGCTCCGAGGTCGTGCACGCTGGCGAGGACGACCTCGACGGATACGGTCGCAGCGATCACGAGCGTCATCGCGGAGCCCTGATGCGTGCGCTGCCAGGCGCGCAGCACGGCCGCTCCGTCGAGGGCGTCGGCGCCGGCCGCGCTCGGCGTTTCGGGTGTGGCTTCCGGAGCCACCCGGGCGCGTAGCTCCCTGGAGACCTTCCCCAGAGGCGTCTCCTCCCCCCGGGCGGCTGCCTCGCGCAGCCCTGCCCGGGCCCGCGCGAACGCCGCGCCGCCGGTCTCCGGGCGCGCGCTGGCCTCGCGCAGCAGCCAGGCGAGGGTCTCGAAGTCCGCGGCGGCTCCGGCGGCCGAGTAGGCCAAGCCCCAAGGGGTGCGCACGACGTCGACCTGCACACCGAAGGGGCGTGCCAGGGTCTGGAGGCGGTCGAGCGCCATGTCCTGCAGCACCCGCCCGATTCCCGCCTCGTCCGGCCGCTCGACGAATGGTACCGACAGTCGCAGGGCGGCGACGGCTGGATCCGGGCCTCCCAGGAGCACGACCCTCACGCCCGTGTCGGACACGACCACCGTGTCGGGCCGGAATGGGGAACGGGGTGTCGGTGGTGCCGCCGCATCCTGTCCCGACAGCTCGGGAAGGCGGATGAGCGCTAGGAGGAGAACGCAGAGGCTTCGAGACATGGAGCGGAGGAGGGCACCCAGCGGCGCCCTCGACGGGGAACTCCCGGGAGTCCGGGTCCGCCTATGGTACGGCCTCGGGCAGGATGAAGTTCGCGGGGTTCTGCGGAACGCCGTTGATCGAGACCTCGTAATGCAGGTGCGACGAGGTCGCGATTCCGGTGCTGCCCACAAGGGCGATGACATCACCTCGCTCGACCTGCTGCCCGCGCTTCACGAGGACCTTGGACGCGTGGCCGTAGAGGGTCGTGTACCCGAAGCCATGGTCGATCTCGACCGTCATTCCGTACCCCACTGCCCAACCCGCGCGCACAACGCGGCCCTTGGCGGCGGCGAAGATCGGTGTGCCCTTGTCGGCGGCGAGGTCTATACCCTCGTGGGGAAGCGCCCTGTTGTGTACGGGGTGCACCCTCGCCTTGGAGAACGTGCTCGACAACCACCCCGTCGTGGGCAGGATCGAGGGCGTCGCCAGCAGGAGATCCCGGTGGGCCTGCAGCGAATCGGTCGCTTCGTCCAGGCTGCTGGCGAGCAGGCGCGCGCGCCGCTCCAGAGCGCTCAGGTCGTAGGAGAGCGCGTACGCCGCCTTGGTTGCCGTCGAGTCCACGCTCCACAGCGGGTACGACTCGAGCGATCCGAGACCGGGTCCGCCAACACCCGCACGCATGACCTCGGGGTCGATCGACGAAAGGCCCGCGATCGTGCGGATGCGGGAGTCCTTCTCGGCGAGCACGTCCAACGTCGACTCCAGGTCCCCGACGCGCTCGCGGAACTGTGCAAGCTCGGCTCGAAGCGCCTGGTTGCGGGTCTCGAGGCCCAGGACCTGAATGCGGGCAGTCGCATCCAGGAAGGCGGAGACGCCGAGTCCGACCAGCAGAATCACGCCGATCGCTCCGAGGCCCATCGCGCGACGAAGCGCCTTCGCGGACAGACTGTACTGTCGCACCGGGGTGTCCTCACCGCGAACGACGAGGAATGTCCACCGATCTCCGGTCATGCGAAGCCTGGAGTTTGCCAGTGACGAAGGGGACCTCGAACGCGTCATGGGACGCGGCGAGGACGTCGATGGGCCACCCAGCCGAGGTCGGGAAACCGACGGGAACTTGGTGGCCCTGGCGACCCTCGTCAAGCACGATCCATGCCGTGCCAGGGCCGCAGAAAAACCGAACAAAACCGCGCCTTTCCGACGCGTTGGCTCAGCGGCCCTTGGCAGGCCGCGGCAAAAACTATCAGCCGCTCGCCCAGGAGGGCTCGATGCGGGGAAACAAGGGGTCTCCCTTGGTCACCGGGCGCCCTCGGAGATCGGTGGCCCGCGACTGCTCGAGGGTCGGCACCCCGTCCAGGCCGAGTCGTCCCGCGAGGTCGCCCATCCTGCCCGGCGCCACCGGCTCGAACAGGGCGCACAGGGCCAGCAAGGTGCGGGCGAGGGTGGCGAGCGTCTCGTCCAGGTCCCCCGCCCGAGAGGGGTCCTTCGCCTGGCTCCACGGCTGGCGCTCCTCGACG
>QJYK01000317.1 GCA_003248075.1 Gemmatimonadota bacterium
GGCGACCAGCCCGAGACCCAGCTGCCGGAGGTGGCCCGGCAGAGCCTGTCCGCCTATCTGCACGTCCCCTCTCTCCAGGACGATGGGGCGATCGTGGACCGGGTCGCGGCCTGGGCACGCGATACGCCCATACACCGGGCGGAGTGCCTATGGGAGCCGTACGTGATCCTCGCGGCTCGCATCAGAGAGCGGTTGGGCCTTCCCGGCCTGACGGTCGAGCAGACGATCCCATTCCGCGACAAGGAGGTCATGAAGCGGGTTCTGGACGCGGCGGGCATCCGTACTCCGCACCATTACAGCGCGACGACCGTGGCCGGCGTTATCGAAGCCGCCGAGGCGATCGGCTATCCGGTCATCGTCAAACCCATCGCCGGGGCGGGCTCCGAGAGCACGTATCGGGTGGACGCGCGCGAGGATCTGGACCGAATCGTTCCCGCTCTGCGCCACGTGACGGAGGTGAGCGTCGAGGAGTTCGTCGTCGGCGACGACATGACGTTCGACACGATCTGCATCAATGGCGAGGTGGTGCACTACAGCATCTCGACCTACATCCCGCGTGCGCTCTACATGAAGGAGAACGAGTGGGTGAGCCCCATAACCCTCGTGCTCCGGGACCCGGACGCGCCCGAGCTCGAGTCCGGACGCAGGATGGGTCGCGCGGTCCTCGAAGCCCTGGGCTTCCAGACGGGCTACACGCACATGGAGTGGTACCGCACGCCGGAAGGAGAAGCGGTGTTCGGCGAGATCGGCGCGCGCTCGCCCGGCGCCGGCCTCGTGGACCTGATCAACTATGCGGCGGACGTCGACACCTACACCGGTTGGGCCGAGGCCGTCGTGCACTCTCGCTTCTCGCAGCCGATGGAGCGAAGATACAACGCGGCGTGGATCTACAAGCGGGCGCAGGGCCATGGCCATATTCGGCGGTACGAGGGGCTGGAAGCGATCCTCTCGGAGTATGGACCTCACCTCGTGGCGGTCGACCTGAACCCGATCGGACAACCCCGTCGCGACTGGCGAAAGGTCTTGGTGGGAGACGGGATGGTCGTGCTCCGGCACCCGGATCTGCGCACGACCAGAGCGATGGCGGAGCGCATCGCCAGTCGGTTGCATATCATCGCAGGGTGAGACCATGAACGTCGTGCATCTGGTCGCCGAGTTCTGGCCCTATGCTCGAACAGGGGGCCTGGCGGAGGCCGTGCGCGGCATCTCCACGCACCAGGCACGCTCCGGTACGCCGACCTTCGTCTTCATGCCCCTGTATCGCGTGGCACGTGCGCGCGTCCCCGAGCTCGAGCCCGCGTGCCCGGATGTTCAAGTCCCCCTGGCCGGCCGCACCTTCACGTGCCGGATCTACTGGAGCGTGGAGCCGCCCCTGGATGGTCCGAGGGTCCTGTTCGTGGAGAACGACGAGGCCTTCGACCGGGAGGGCATCTACGGGGAAGGGGGAGGGGACTACTGGGACAACCATTACCGCTTCGCCCTGTTCGCGCGGGCGGTGCTGGAAGCCCTGCCCCAGGTCGTGCCGGAGGGCCCTACCGTCCTGCATCCGCACGACTGGCACACCTCTCTGGCCCCGGTATACCTGCGCACCGTCTACGCGGGCCGTCCCTACTACGACGCGGTCGCGTGCGTGCTCTCGGTACACAACGCGGGATATCAGGGGATGTTCGGGACGGAGGTGGTGGACGCGCTGGGGCTCCCTCCTGAAGTGGTCCACTGGAGTCGCATGGAGTACTACGGGAAGCTCAACTGGCTCAAGGGTGGTCTCGCCTACGCCGACTGGGTGACCACGGTGAGCCCGACGCATGCACACGAGCTCCGCACTCCGGCGGGAGGCTTCGGACTGCACGATTTCTTCATCGCGCTCGGCGACCGGCTGGTCGGCATCCTCAACGGCATCGACCAGGACCTGTGGGATCCCGCCTGCGACAACGTCATTTCCCAACGGTTCTCGAAGAACGACCTACGGGGCAAGGCGGCCTGCAAGGCGGAGCTTCAGCGCTTGGCCGGACTTCCCGAGGATCCGGCCGTGCCGCTCGCCTGCATGACCGCGCGCCTGGCCAAGCAGAAGGGCTTCGACCTCATTCTCCAGGACGGGCTGCTGTACAGGATGCCGCGCGCGCAGTTCATCTTCCTGGGCGAGGGCGACCCGGGCTATCAGCAAGGCCTCACCGAGGTGGCGCGGGACCTTCCCGAGCGGGTGGCCGCGTTCTTCGAGTTCACCGAGGAGCGCGAGCATCGTCTGCTGGCAGGCGCAGACATCCTTCTCATGCCCTCACAGTACGAGCCGTGCGGCCTGACCCAGATGCGCGCCCAACGCTATGGTGCGCTCCCCGTGGTACGGCGTGTCGGCGGCCTCTCGGATACCGTGGAGGACCAGGTCACCGGATTCGTCTTCGACGAATACACGACGCATGCCTTCGAGGTGGCCCTGCGCCGGGCGTTCGCGCTCTATCCGCAGCGCGCGGCCTGGCAGAGCCACGTGCAGGAAGCGATGGCGCGGGATTTCGGGTGGGAGCGCTCGGCCCAGCGCTACCTGGACATGTATGCCTCCGCCGTGGAGGCGCACCTGGGCTGACGCACCCGGTCCGCGTCAGCGGCCCCCGTCCCAGACGCCTACCGGTCGGTCGGTCTCCGCCCACATCGCCGGGTCCGTCCACCAACGCTCTCCGTAGGGCGCGGGCACGGGCCACACCTCGTCCAGCGTGAGACCGTCCCGCAGGACCCCGCCCTGCATCACGTATCGGATGGACAGCGTGTTGCGGATGTCCTCCAGGGGATTCCGGTCCAGCACGAGCAGGTCGGCGAGCTTGCCGACCTCCAGGGAGCCGATGTCCTGGTCGGCGCCCAGGAACCGCGCCCCCTCCATCGTGGCCACGCGGAGCGCGCCGTGCGCGCCCATCGCCGAGGCGACCATCCAGATCTCCCAGTGTGATCCGATGCCGTGAGCCTGGCCGTGAGAGCCGATCGCGCCACCTCCGCCTCGTTCGATGACGTCGGCCATCCCCTGAGCGATGAACGGGAACGAGTAGTCCGTGTCGGGCCGCCACATGTGCCGTCGTGTGTGGGGGATGACCTGACGCCACGGCATCCACAGCTGCTGGCGCTCGTCCCGCCAGACATCGCTCTCCTGGAAGAAGTACTCCTCATTCCAGGCGCCCGGCCCGCCCACGATGAAGGTGGGGGAGTAGACCGCACGCGTGGCGCCGAAGAAGCTGGCCGCATCCGAGTGCAGGGGCGTGTAGCTCATCGGGTGCTCGAAGCCGGTCTGCCCGTCCAGGATCATGCCGACGTTGTACGCCAGGTCGCTCCCCTCGGACGTGACCATGAGGCTCTTCTTGCGAGCCGCGTCGCTGACCCATTGGCGTTGGTCGCGGCGGGGCTGCAGGTACTGCTTGATGGCGGTCGCGCCCCAATCGGCCAACCGGTTCACGTTCTGCTCGGCGACCTCGTAGCTGGAAAGGTCGTTCTGGCGCGAGCCGTCGCCCCGATACAGCGGATCTCCGCTGCTGAACGTGCGTGGGCCGATGAGCCGGCCGGCGCGGATGAGCTCGGCAGCGGTGAAGACGATCTGGCTCCACATGGAGTTGTCCAGGTTCGTCGTCACCCCGTAGGCGAGGTACACGGCCTGCTCGAAGTCGTGCTGTGGCTGGATCCCCCGGTTCTCCCGGTAGTGGTGGGCGTGCATGTCGACGAAGCCCGGGATCAACGTCTTGCTGGTCGCGTCCACGACCTCGTCGACGCCCGACGTGTCGCACTCCCCCACGCACGCGATGCGGGCTCCGCGTACGACCAGGGTTCCCCGCTCCAGCACCTGGTCGCCGGCCATCGTCACGATGCGGGCGTTCGTGAACGCCACGGATCCGCTCGGGATCCGCTGGTCGACCATGAGCGTCACGTCGACGGAGTCGGTGGTCTCGTCCCCCGGGCGGTACGTGAAGAAATGGGGTCCCGAGCCGAAGTCCAGCGTGCCGGCGTCGCGCCAGGACGGATAGAGGCCTCCCTCCGTGCTCAGCTGTTTCACCGGAATGCGCCCGCGCCCCTTCTGGATGGAGAGCGGCTCGCCACCCGTGCCCCGGTAGGGGAAGGGTGCGACGTACACGTTGTCCCCTTCCTGGAACGCCACCCACTCCCCCGTGGGTGAGATCGCGATCTCGTCCGCGAACGGCAGCGTCAGGTGGACCATGCGGTCGCTTCCGTCCGGACGGACCGAGATCAATCCCACCGCACTGCCGCTCCCGTCCGGATCGGGGATCCGATCCGGAAAGAAGACGCGGCCGTCCGGGCCGTACGTCCCCCGTGGCACCTGGGTGCGTCCGCCGCCCCGGGCATCGACCACGGTCACCACCCGCGCGGCCCCGCCGGCGCCGGGCATCTCCACGATCTCCCAATAGGGGTTCCAGGCGATCCCCCGGCCGCGCTTCGCCGCGCCCTCACCCCTGGTCACGAGCAGCCGCGAGCCGTCCGGGCTCCACGCGGTGTGCAGGTACTCCCAGGACTCATCGGCCAGGGTCACGCGGCGTGGGGCTCCCCCTCCCGCCGGCGCGGTCCACACCGCACCGCCCTCGGAGTCGTCCCACGTCGTGAACGCGATGCGTCGTCCATCCGGAGACCAGGAGGGCGCGTACTCGAAGGGCGCGAACCCATCCGCGGTCAGGCGGGCCGGTGTGCCCCCCGGCAGCGCCCGCGTCCAGACGCGCCCCACCGCCTGGAAGGCGAGCCGGCTTCCGTCCGGTGAGGCCGTGAGCCAGCGCAGGAAGCGGGCCCGGAACGGATCGTCGCCGATGCGGAACGACGCCCGCGTCTGCTCCGAGGCCGTGCGCTGCACCCGGGCGGAGAACGGGATGGTCGTGACCTCGCCCGTGGCGACGTCGAGGCGACGCAGCTTCCCGCCCTGGGACATGAGGATCGCCGACCCATCGTCGGTCCAGTCGTAGCCCGGCATGATGCGCAGGGTCTTGATGCCTTCGGCATTGTCCTGGGTGATGGGATCCATGACGACGCGCTCGGCGCCGGTCTGGAGGTCGCGCAGCCAGAGGGCCGTGCGTGGTCCGAAGCGATGGCCCTTGAAGGAGATCGTGCCATTGGGGATGCGACGCGCGAACGCCAACCAGCGGCCGTCCGGGGAGATCTCGGGCGCGTACGCCCCGCCGGAGGAGCCGCGGATCTGCTGCTGCGCCTCTCCGGCGGAGACCGAGACGATCTCACCGGTCCCGAGGTCCTTGCGACGCACCTGCCAATGTCCGGCCAGGGCGTCGCGGCCGGCGAGGCCCGGGGGCCCGCTGTAGACGTGGAAGTAGAGGTAGCGCCCGTCTCTGGAGACCGCGGGCCACGCCGCGCCGCCTTCGTCGGCGTTCGCAACGAGCTCGATGCCCTGGCCGCCGTCGCGGTGATACATCCACAGGCCGCTTCCGCCGCCACCGCCACCGCCGCCGCCACCGACGTTCTGACGGCGCACGACGATGTAGCGCCCGTCGGGTGTCCACGCGGGCTCGACGGCGCGCACGTTGTTGTCGGTGAACACGGACCGCGGGTTGGCGCCGTCGGCATCCATGAGCCAGAGGTTGTTCTGTCCCTTCCGGTCCGAGATGAACGCGATCGCGTCTCCACTCGGCGAGTATCGCGGGTGGTAGTTCACGGAGACGCCCGCATCGCGGGTCAGGAGCTCCGCTTCCCCTCCGGACGTGGACACGCGGTAGACGTGTCCGAGGAGGTCGAAGACGACCCAACGGGCGTCGGGAGAGACGTCCACCGACATCCAGGTGCCCACGTCGGTGCTGAAGTCCACCTCCCGCGTGACGCCGCGGGCGAGTGTGACGTCCCAGCCACGGCTCGAGGTGGTGTCCTCCTGTGCGCCCGAGCGGGTCGGTGCAGCGAAGGGGAACGCGAGCAGCGGGAGCAGGG
Source organism: Gemmatimonadota bacterium (assembly GCA_003248075.1). Taxonomy (GTDB): domain Bacteria; phylum Gemmatimonadota; class Gemmatimonadetes; order Longimicrobiales; family Gaopeijiaceae; genus SZUA-318. The sequence continues at coordinate 5,905 of QJYK01000317.1, forward strand.
CGGGGGCGAGCCGGCGGGCAGGCGTCATGGTCGGGTCTCGTCGGAATCCGGGAGCGTCCAGCGGCGACGGCCCGCAAGGTACTCCGCCGCTCAGGGACGAGCCAACGCGTCGGTCCCCGGGGGCTGCGTGTGGCGCGGCCGCGATCCCCCGACGACCCCGGCTCGCCCGGGGCGCGATCTCGAGGCATCTTCCTCCGACACCCGAACCGTGTGCACCAAGGAGGAAGCGATGCGCGCGAACCGCGTGACCCTGGCCGCGGGCCTGGGCATGCTCGCTGCTTGCGCCCCGGATGGACCCGGCGAGCCGCCCCACGTCGACGCCATCACGGCCGAAGCCCTGAGTGCCGACCTGCACGCACTCTCTGCGGATAGCATGCGCGGAAGACTGGTGGGCACGCCCGAGATCGCTAAGGCCGCGGATTGGGTGGGGGCGCGTTTCGAGGAGCTGGGGCTACAACCGGCCGGCACGTCGGGATACTTCGAGCCCTTCGATCTCGACTGGTTCACGCTCGGGGCGGGGAACGCGCTCCGCGTGGGTACGGGTACCCCGAGCCCGGTCGGAAGCGGGTGGTATCCACGGAACGTGTCGGCGACCGGCTCGGCCCAGGGCGAAGTGGTGTTCGCCGGATTCGGGATCGTGGAGCCACGCGTCTCGTGGGACGACTACGGGGACGCGGACCTGACCGGCAAGGTGGTGCTCGTGCTCGATGGCGAGCCGGGACCGGACGATCCGGCGAGCCCGTTCGACGGGGTGGTCACCTCCGAGGCGTCACGGGACTGGCGCAAGGTCGTTGCCGCGCAGGAGCGGGGCGCCGTCGCCGTTCTGTTCGTGCGGGACGTGAACAGCCGGGGCGGGAACCAGGACCTCGCCGCCGCGGCGGCCGGCTATTGGCCGGACGAGCCCCGAAGGGTGGAGCGGTTCTCACTCGGGGTCTGGATGGATCGGGTTCGCGTTCCGGTGGCGGAGGTCTCGGTCGACCTGGCTGAGGGACTCGTCGCCGGAACGGGGCGGCCGTTGGCCCAACTCGCTACGGACGCCGAGGCCTCGCTGGGTGGGCTCGGCGTGATGGAGCTTCCGGGTGCCCGCGTCTCCGTGACGACCGCGGTGGAGCGGCACGTCGTCCCCGCACGGAACATCCTCGCCATGGTCGAAGGGTCCGATCCCGCTCTGGCCGGCGAGGTCGTCATCGTCGCGGGTCACCACGACCACAACGGAGCCGACGGCGACGAGATCTTCAACGGGGCGGACGACGACGGATCGGGCACCATCGGCGTGCTCGCGGTGGCGCGCGCCTATGCGCTCGGGATGGCGGAAGGAAAGAGACCGCGGCGCTCGGTGGTCTTCGCCGTCTGGGACGCCGAGGAGCGCGGCCTGCTCGGGGCCTGGTACCACGCGGAGCGTCCACGCGCGCCGCTGTCGAATGTGGTCGCCGTCCTCAACCTCGACATGATCGGGAGGAACGAGGAGGTGCCCGAGAGCGGGGGCCCGCGCTTCCGCGGGCTGGAGCCGCAGACGGCCGCCTCCAACGCGAACGCGATCAACATCCTCGGGCATACCCGCACCCCCGAGCTGGCCGCGGTGGTGCAGGCGGCCAACGGCCAGGTGGGCCTGGATCTCAGGCTACGCTACGACAACAACGCCTCGAACCTGCTGCGTCGCAGCGATCACTGGCCGTTCCTGCAGAACGGTGTGCCGGCGCTCTGGTTCCACACGGGGCTGCACCCGGACTACCACACGGATCGGGACGACGCCGACCGGATCGAATACGGGAAGATGGAGAGCGTCGTGAAGCTCGTGCTGCGCTCGAGCTGGGCGGTAGCGAACGCGGACGGACGCCCGTCGATGGGCCCGCATCCCATGGGGGACGGGATCGCGAACTGACGCATGGCGCCGGAGCCGGTGGTCAGCTCACCGCGCCGCCGAGCGTCGCGAGCATCACGCCGAAGATGCGGATCGCGCGGAAGTAGTCGCCGAGCCGGATGTTCTCGTTCGGCGAGTGCTGGTTGGAATCGTGGTTGTACGTCGCGAGCCCGAAGGGCGGGAGGCCGAGCACCTCCTCGAAGAGTACCAGCGGCCCGCTTCCCCCGATGGTGGGCAGCACCACGGGAGGGGCGCCGGAGGCACGCTCGACGACGCCCATCATGCGCTGGACCATCTCGTTCTCGATGGGTGTGCGGAACGAGGGATACCCGCCCGGGCGGCGCACGAGCGACGCGAGGGGCTTGCCCTTGGCGCGGTCCGCATCGGTGGGGGGGCCTTCGAGCACGACGTATCCCTGCCCTTCGATGTGTCTGCGCACCTTGGCGAGCGCCGCCACGTCGTCCTGGCCGGGCACGAGCCGAAGGTCGAGCGCAGCCGTCGCGTCTGCGGGGACGACCGTGCGGGCCTGGCCCCCCACGTACATCGCCTGCATGCCGCGCACGTTCAGCGACGGGTAGGTCAGGAGGTCGAAGAGCCGCTCGCCGGCGCCATAGGTGACCGGGATCCCGAACTCGCGCTGGAGCTCGTCCTCCACCCGTGGGAGGCGTGCGAGGGCCGCCCGTTCCGCGTCCGTCAGGGGCGTGCGGTCGTCGTAGTAGCCAGGCACCGCCACGCGACCGTCGGGGTCGAACATCGACGACACCAGCTTGCTCAGCTCGATGGCCGGATTCACCGCCCAGTTGCCGTAGTGCCCGGAGTGCAGCGGACCCCTGGCTCCGTACACCGTCAGATCCGCCGTCACGATCCCACGTGTGCCGAGGTAGATCGTCGGATCGTCCGACTGGAACATGGGTGCGTCGAGGATCGCCAACGCATCGGCCTCCAAGAGTGATCGATTCTCCGGGCTCTCGAGGATCGAGCGCAGCCCCGGAGACGAGCTCTCCTCATCTCCCTCCAGGAACAGCTTCACGTTGAACGACAGCTCCGCGCCCTGGTCCGCGAGCATGTCCAGGGCCATGAGGAACGCCGAGATCGGCCCCCGGTCGTCGGCGATCGCGCGTCCGTAGGCGCGTGCCTCGTCGTCGAGGCGCGCGGTGGTGGAGAGCCCGGTGACCGGGCCGATCCGGCTACCGTCGGGCGCGAACAGCGTCGGCGTGAAGGGGTCGCTGTCCCAGCGGGAGGGGTCCACCTCCTGGCCGTCGTAGTGGAAGTAGATCAGCACGGTCGGTCGGCCCGAGCCGACCAGCTTCTGGGCGAAGACCGCGGGCACGCCTCCTCCCGACATCTCCCGCGTGTCGAAGCCGTGCTCCTCGAGGCGCTCGCGGAGGTGCCCACGTGCTGCCGCGAGCCCCGCCGGATCCGAAGCGACAGCGCGGAACGACCCGAGCGTGCCGAGCTGCTGCACGGCCTCCCAGCGGTGGGTGTCCACCCAGGCTCGTGCCTGGTCGGGGGTGAGCTGGGCAGCGGTCGAGCGCCCCGAGGCCGCCGTGACGAACGTCAGGGCGAGGACCGCGTGAAGTGTGCGGAAGGAACGGAACGGCCGGGCGCGGATCGTCATGGCGATCTCGGGTTGTGCGTCGTGGGGTGCGGTCTCGAGTCAGGCCCCGGAGACCGTGACCTTCTCCATGACGACCTTGTCGCGCGGACGGTCGCCCATCCCGGTCTTCACCTTGCCGATCGCGCGCACGATCTCGATGCCCCCGGTGACCTTGCCGAAGATCGCGTGCTTCCCGTCCAGCCATGGTGTGGGCACGAGCGTGATGAAGAACTGCGATCCACCCGTGTTCGGGCCGGCGTTCGCCATCGAGAAGACGCCCTCGCCCTCGTGCTTCAGGCCCGGCGCGAACTCGTCCTTGATGGTATAGCCGGGCCCGCCCGTGCCGGTCCCGTTCGGACACCCCCCCTGGATCATGAAGCCGTCGATCACGCGGTGGAACGTGAGGCCGTCGTAGTATCCCTTCTTGGCCAGGTCGATGAAGTTGCCCGCCGTGGTCGGCGCGACGTCGGCGAACATCTCGGCGGTGATCGTGCCGTGGTTGGTCTCGATGGTGACGGTCGGGTTGGCCACGCTGCGCTCCGGGTGGGGTGGGGACGGGTCGGAACGCTACGCAGATCCCCCGGCGTCGTCCACCCGGGTGCGCCTAGCGCGATACGATCACGGGCTGGCTGCCCGCCGAGCCGGCGAGGCCGATGTACAGGAAGATCGAATGGCCGCATCCGCCGTCGATCGTCGCGTTCCGGCCGGTCCGCTCCATCATGCGCTGCGCCAGGCCGCCGCTGCCTTCGCGGAACAGCGCGCGCGCCTCCAGCACCGGGATGCCGGCGACACCCGCCTCCAGCGGGCCCAACGTGTACAGGGGCGCGGCGCCGGGGCCTTCGGCGACGGGAAGCACCCTCGATACGCCCTCGGGCTGGATCGTGCAGCTGTTCCACCCCATCCGGTCGAAGATCGTGTAGTGGGGTCGGTAGGGCGCGCTCGACGCGTCCCCGCCCCACGTGCGGCGGGGCGTGTACTCGTACGTGCTGGTGGTCGCTTGCTTCGGCCGGGCGGCGAGGGTGGGAGCCGCGCCCCCCTGGGCCTTGGCACCGGCCATGGCGAGCCCGGCGTCCACCGCGCGGGCGCACCCGGTGCTCGTCAGGAAGGCGGCGATCGCCGCGAGCATCCGGGCCGAACGGAACTTCGCAGGAGCGCCCATGCCATCCTCCGGAGGAATGGCGGGGAGCGATGTCGGTGATACCGCGGGACGAGCGGCGCGGTTCCGCGCTCCGGGCCGCTGCGAATTCCCGATTGCCCCGCCCGCGGCGACGCCCGTAACCTTTCCGCCATGAATCTCCATACGACGCGCGCCACCCTGCTCGCCGCCACCCTCGCGGCCACCTCATGCACCCCCGCGCTCAAGCTCACGCCGAGCGACGCGGACGTGGTGCTCTCCCGCCAGGTCCTCGACGCGCCCGATCCCGGGCGCCGCGGGTCGTACGCGGTGAAAACCCTCTATTACGGCAGCGGTACGGACAAGAACCGGCCCGAGTACCGTGACTCGGTGGCGATCACGACGGAGACGGTCGACGCGTCCATGCTGGTCGACCTGGGACAGTCCGCGAAGTCCCGCAACGGGTATTGGGGGTTCACGCCGAAAGAGATGCCGCTGAACGCACGGGTGTGGTATCCCGAGGGCGAGGGCCCGTTTCCGCTGGTGCTCGTCGTGCACGGGAACCACAGCATGGAGGACTACTCTGACCCGGGCTACGACTATCTGGGCGAGCTGCTGGCGAGCCGCGGCTACATCCTGGCCAGCATCGACGAGAACTTCATCAACGGTGGCATCCGTGGCGAGAACGACGCTCGCGGGTGGTTCCTGCTCAAGCACGTCCAGCTCTTTCAGCGCTTCAACCGAGAGTCCGGCAACCCGTTCGAGGGGAAGGTGGACATGGGCAACATCGCGCTCATGGGCCACTCGCGGGGCGGTGAGGCCGTCGCGAACGCAGCCGCGTTCAACCGGCTCTCCCATTATCCCGACGATGCCTCGTTGACCTTCGACTTCGGCTTCGACGTCAAGGGCATCATCTCCATCGCGCCGGTGGACGGGCAGTATCTCCCGACGGGCAGGAAGGTCGTCGTCGAGGACGTGAGCTATCTCACGTTCCACGGATCGCACGACGGCGACGTGACGAGCTTCCACGGCCTACGGATCTACGACCGCCTCAAGTTCACCACACCGGACCCGTTCCGGTTCAAGGCCGCCGTCTACGTGTACCGGGCCAACCACGGACAATGGAACACGGTCTGGCAGAACAAGGACAACGGACCGCGCAGCGCCCGCCTATTGGATCTTCGGGGACTCATCCCGCAGGTGGACCAGCGGCGATTCGCCGAGATCTACGTCTCGGCGTTCCTGGACGTCGTCCTGAAGGGCGACAAGCGCTACCTCCCGATCTTCCGCGACCATCGCGTCATTGGCGGTTGGCTTCCGAAGACGATGTACATCACGCGCTTCGAGACGAGCGCGTTCCGACCCCTCGCAGGTTTCGAGGAGGACATCGACGTGACGTCCGGCACCGAGCCCGGCGTCCGCCTGCAGGGGGACTCGCTCGCCACATGGAAGGAGGCGACGCTGGAGCTGCGGTCCGCCAATCGGAACAACACGTCGGCGTCGCAGGAGAACCAAGCCGTGTGGCTCGGGTGGAACAACCGCATCTCGGGACCGGATACGACGCGCACCGGACCGCCGGCGCGCTTCACGGTGCACCTCCCCGATGGGCTCGCGCGGGCCTGGTCGTTGGACGACGGGACCACGCTGGACTTCATGCTGGGAGCCACGGAGTCGATCCCGGGCCCGCGAGTCGACCCGACGAGCGACACGACGACCGCCCAACGACGGCCGGCCCGTGGGAGCGATCGGCGACGGCGCGACGGCGACCGGGAGAAGCCCCCCGTCGACCTCAGCGTGCAGGTGGAGGATGCCTCCGGAAACGTCGCCGTCGTCGATCTGCGCACGTACGGTGCGATCCGGCGGCCGCTCGAGACCTACGTGATGCGCCGTGGAGACCTGGAGCGTCAGCGCTTCCAGGACCACTGGGAGCAGATCCTCCAGACGTACTCGATTCCGCTTCGGGATTTCCTGGCGCGGAACGCCGCGCTGGATTTGCGCACCCTGAGGGCGGTCCGCTTGGTCTTCGACCGTGCGATCGCCGGCGAGGTGGTGGTGGACCAGATCGGGTTCAGCTCGCTGGACCCGGCGTTCCTGACAGCTCGGGCCGAGGGCCCGCGCTGACGCCTGGGCCCAAGGAGCCTGGTCGCCGCGCTAGCGCCAACGCACACCCAGTCGGTGGGTGCCCTCGTCCAGGGCGCCGAAGCGGCGATAGGCCCACTCCAGGACGAGGTCGTCCCCCCAGTACGCGAAGCCGAAGGTGACCGGGCTGCCCTCGCTCCCGTCGGGAACGCTCTGGACCCCCACGCGAGCGACGAAGGTCCGGCCCGAGATCGGCCAGTATCCGACCTCCATGCCGGCCCCCACGAGGGTCTCCTCCTCCGTGTAGGAAAGCGTCCCCGACAGGCCCAGGTCGAAGATCCCGACCTGCTGGCCGTATGCACCGGCTCCGAACACGACGCGACCCAGGTCCGCGCCATCGTTCCCGTCCAACGGCTCGTCGCCGATGTCCTGGAGCGTCAGGCCCATCGTGAGTGGGCCGATCCGCCGTGCTGCTCCCACGTCCACGAGCGCCGCCGACGATTCCGTCGACCCGACGCGCGCCTCCACCCACCTGGCCGCCACGCCGAGGCGCACGCCGAAGAGGCTGTGCGCGTAACCAACCGTCGCCACGTGCTCCGCGACCGCCGTGCCCCCGTCGTCGAACAGACCGTCCTCGAGGGCCGACGTCCCGGACGCGGGTGACCCGAACTGGAGCGTCTGCAAGCCGATGCCCACCCCACCCCCGTACCATGTGGTGGCGGCCGACGCCGATGCGGAGGAGGAGCCATCCCCCCAGGCCTGCACGTCGATCCCGAAGCCCCCGGCGTCGACCAGGAGCGCGGGGTGATAGAACAACGCGTCGGCGTGGCCCGAGTTCATCATGTACGCTCCCCCGAGCGCCATCGCCCGGGTGGACGCGGGCACCGAGCGCATGCGTGGACGCGTATCGATCACCTGGGCCTGGGCCGACACGTGAGGGACGATCGTGAGCACGACGGCGAAGGTCAGGCGGAGCTTCATGGACGATCCCCCGGGACGGTGTGACTCGGGCGGGGAGAAGCTCGGCGCACCCGTGGGGGCCGGCAATAGCCGATCACGTGTCGCCGACCCGAGCGAGGAAGTCGTCCACGAGCCGGCGCGCGATCGAGGGCGGGAACGGGAGCGCAGGAGGGAGGCGGTCTTTCCGGAACCAACCGGCATCCTCGATCTCGTCGTCGTCGAGCCGGATCTCCCCGCTGTCCCAGCTCGCGACGAACCCCACCATGAGCGAGTGGGGAAAGGGCCAGGGCTGGCTCCCGAAATAGCGAACGTCGGACACGCGCACGCCCACCTCCTCCTCGACCTCGCGGCGAACCGCCCCCTCCAGGGACTCGCCGGGCTCCACGAACCCGGCGAGCGTCGAGTAGATGCCCGGGGGAAAGTGGTGCGAGCGAGCCAGGAGCATCTCGCGCCCACGCTCCACCAAGACGATGACGGCCGGCGCCAGTCGAGGGAAGTGGAGCTGCCCGCACGATGGGCAGGACATCGCTTCGTGGGAGGGATGCCGGACGGTGGTGGTCCCGCATCGGGAGCAATAACGGTGGGTACGCAGCCATTCGGCCTTCTGGACGGCCGCGCCAGCGGCGGCGAACAGGTCGGCAGGCACCACCGAAGCGAAGGCCCGCAGGCCGATGAGCTTCGTACCCTGCGGTGGCACGAAGGCCTCGGGGAGCTCCCACATACGGCTCTCTCGTTGCAGTGCCGGGGGGAGGCGGACGGCGAGCGGGGGTGGGATGGCCGGCTGCCACGGGATCAGGGCTTCCAGCTCGGCCTGGTCCGGGAGCCTCGGTCCCGATTCGGCATCCACGACCAGGATCCGGCTTCCTGCGAACGCGAAGCACCAGGGTCCTTCGACGTTTGGCACGGGGGTCACCGGGGCATCCTGTCGATGACCACCGAGCGGTGGCAGCGGGCGCAGGAGAGCCAGATGCGATCACGGACGTAGGAAACGTCGCGACGTGGCGGGATGGGGCGGCGATCGAGGGCCACGTCACACATGGGGCAACGCGTCGGAGAGCCGCTCAGGAGGGCCTCCTCCAGGAGGTGGACCTCGTCGGGGGTGAAGGATCCGGCCATGGCGTCAGGGCGGGAGCTCAACAGAATCGCATCTCGGCGTGTCTTATCTTGTCTAAGCCCCCGTCTTGGAGAGGGCTTACGATCCGGATCCCTTCCGGGGCCTCCGGCGAACGAGAAAAGCTGGGCCTGGGCGAAAGCCCCAAGCTATACTGTAGGTCGCCTGCCCGCGGGAATGAAGCGGCGGGCGCTCGGCACCCGAGCGAGACGACGAAGAGAGCATGCAGAGCACACTCATAGCACTGGCGGTCGCCAACGCCGTCGGCACCCACGGTCCCTCCGCGCCGGAGCGTTACGACGGAGCACTTGGGGAGATCTCCGTGAGCACGCCCGTCGTCGCGGATGCCGACATCCGCATCGACGGTCGTCTCGAGGACCTGAGCTGGGAGCAGGCGGCGCTCCTGCACTCCTTCACACAGTACGAGCCGGTGGAGGGGGTTCCAGCCTCCCAGAAGACCGAGGTCATGGTGATGCTGGACGCCCACGCCGTCTACTTCGGCGTCCGCGCCTACGACGACAACCCCGTGGGGATCCGGGCGACGCTCGCGGAACGTGACGAGTTCACCCGCTCGGACGACTACATCCGTTTCGTCATCGACACGTTCAACGACCAACGGCGTGCGTATGTCTTCAGTGTGAACCCCCTCGGCGTGCAGCAGGACGGCATCTGGAACGAGGGGGGTGGGGCCGGTCGCATGCACATGGGTCCGCCGGTGGACGACAACCCCGACTTCCTCTGGGAGTCCTCGGGCGAGGTCACCGATTGGGGATACGCGCTCGAGATCAAGATTCCGCTCAAGAGCCTGCGCTTTCCCGAGGCCGAGGAGCAGGCGTGGGGCCTGCAGGTCGTTCGCAAGATCGCCCGCAACGGCTACGAGGAGTCTTGGGCGCCGATTACGACCAACATCGCGAACCGACTGACCCAATCCGGCAAGCTGACCGGGCTCCGGGGGTTGGACGCCGGACTGTTCCTGGAGGTCAACCCGGTCCTCACCGGACGCCGCCTCGGGACCGAGAGCGACGGCGTCTTCGCGCATACCAGTCCCGAGGCGGACTTCGGTCTCAACATGACCTACGGACTGACGTCAAACCTGACCCTGGACGGGACCTACAACCCCGACTTCAGCCAGGTCGAGGCGGACGCGGGCCAGATCGCGGTCAACGAGCGCTTCGCCCTCTTCTTTCCCGAGAAGCGGCCGTTCTTCCTCGAGGGCACCGAGATCTTCAACCTCCCCAAGCAGCTCGTCTACACGCGCTCGATCGCCAACCCCATCGGTGGGGCGAAGATGACGGGGAAGGTCGGTGCCTGGAACGTCGGCTACCTCGGCGCCGTGGACCAGTCCCTCGACGATGGCGACGACGCGATCGCGAACATCGTCCGGGTGCGCCGCGACATCGGCGGCAGCTCGACGCTGGGCATGGTCTACACGGACCGCACGCTCCACGGAGACGAGTTCAACCGCGTGGCCGGCGCAGACGCCCGTCTCGTTCTCGCGCAGCGCTACACCGTGACGTTGGTCGGATCCACCAGCTTCACCGCGGCACCGCAAGCCGAGACAGCGGTCGGATCCCTGTGGTCTGCGCGGGTGGAGCGGGCCGGTCGTGCCCTCAGCCTCACCGCCGAGATCGAGGACTCCGACAGCGACTTCGAGGCCGGGAGCGGCTTCCTGCGTCGGACCGGGGACACCCAGCTCGAGTCGACCATCCGCTACAATCGATATGGCACGTCGGGAAGCCTGGTCGAGCGGTGGGGGCCGAGCCTCGAGCTCAGGGGATACTGGGACCACGACGCGTTCTGGTCCTCCCAGGGCGCCGAGGAGGCATCTGCGCAGCTGGGCGGGAGCGTCTCCTTCCGGGGCAACGTGTCGATCTGGGGCAACCTGAAGCGAACGAGCTTCGAGTTCCAACCCGAGGGGTACGAGGGCTTCGTCGTCGAGACGTCCTCGGGGACCGTCGAGCCCTTCTACCCGAGCCAGGACCTCTTCGGGGGACTGTGGGGGCTCAACGGCATGCTCTGGGTCAACACCTTCGACAAGGTGCGGGGCAACGTGCGCTTCTCCTGGGACGAGGTGCCCATCTTCGGCGCGTCGTCGGCCGCGATCGAGCCCGCCGACTCCTATACGGGCAGCCTGAGCCTGAACCTGTACCCCACCCAGTCCCTGCAGGCGGAGGTGGGGGTCCGGCACACGACGATCCTCCGTCAACGCGACGGCTCGAAGTACTCGTCGGCCACCATCCCGAGGATCCGGGCCCAATACCAGTTCTCCCGGGCGTTCTTCGTGCGCGGGATCTTCGAGTACGCGTCTCAGGAACGCAGGGCGCTTCTGCATCCGAGCACCGGTCGACCGGTGTCCGTGTGCGACGACGTCGGCTGCACGCTGCGCGACGGGTCGACCGCCCACGATTTCCACGTCGAGGGGCTCGTGAGCTACGAGCCGTCACCCGGCACCGTCTTCTACGTGGGCTACACCCGCGAGATGGAAGACCCGGACGCCTTCCGCTTCCGCGACCTCCGGGCCACGGCCGACGGTCTCTTCGTGAAGGTGAGCTACCGCTTCCGGTTCTGACCGTTCCCCGTCGCCCGGAGTCGGCTGGACTGTTGCCCACGCGACTCGGGCGGGGTTAAGGTATCCGGCCGCAAGCGGCGTCTAGCTTGGAATTCCAGCCAGGAACGGACCAGGGAATCGGTGGCGAAAGAGGCGATCGAGATCGAGGGTACGGTGAGCGAAGTGCTCCCCAACGCGACGTTCCGAGTCGAGTTGGAGAACGGGCACGCGGTCTTGGCGTACCTGTCCGGAAAGATGCGGCAGAACTACATCCGCGTTCTCGAGGGTGACCGGGTCAAGGTCGAGCTGTCTCCCTACGACCTGACCCGCGGGCGGGTGACGTACCGTTACAAGTGAGCTCGGACCGGACCGGGTCCGAGCGCCCCGCAGCTCGTCGCGCGTTGGGACCTCCCCGACCCAGCGAAGCGCCCTGAAACCACCTGTGGCCTCTGGGCGTAGGGTCCGTTCGGGACCTGCAATCGAACCCCTCCGGAGACAGAAACGATGAGAACGTTCGCCGCTCTGACCCTCAGCGGTGTTGCCGGCATCATCCTCTTGAAGCTGTTGGCGACCGTGGTCTTTCCGCTGCTCGGGGTCTTCCTCGGTATCCTGGCGATGACGGTGAAGCTGGCCCTCCTTGCTGCGGTGGTCTTCTTCTTCTACTCGATGCTGAAGAAGAGGCGCGAAGCCGACGTGTCCTGACGGCGTACCGCCGTCCTCAGGCCACCACGGATCGCAGCCGAGAGATCTGCTCTTCCTTGCCCAGCACGATGACCTCGTCGCCGGGCTCGAGGCGAGTGCCGGCGACCGGGTTGAAGACGAAGTCCTGGTGGTCCGCCTTCTTCCTCAGCGCGATGACGATGAGGCCCGTGCGTTGGGGGATCCGTGCCTCCTGAAGGGTCCTCCCCGCCACGTCCGACCCTCCACCGATCACCACCTGCTCCATGCGCAGCGCCATGTGCGATGAGCTGGTGGCGATGTCGAGGAAGCTGACCGCAGAGGGTCGCAGGAGTACCGACGCCATCCGGATCGCGCTGCTCACGTTGGGACTGACTACGTGGTCCGCGCCGGCTCGGTAGAGCTTGTCCATCGTCTCCTCCTCATAAGCGCGAGCCACGATCTTCACCTTTCCGGCGAGGTCGCGGGCAGACAGGCACACGAAGAGGTTGTCGGTGTCCTGGCTCAGACAGGCGACCAGGCCCTTCGCGCGCATCAGCCCGGCCTCGAGCAGGACCTGGTCGTGGGTGGCGTCACCCAGGATCACGTGCGCGTCGGGCAGGATCTCGCGGAGCTGGGCCACCCGCGCGGGATCTCGCTCGATCACGACGTAGTCGTTGGTCATCGTGTCGAGCTCCTGAGCCACCTGGCGCCCGGTGCGCCCACATCCGCAGACGATGACGTGGTCCTTCATGTTGTCGATCTCACGCATGGAGCGACGCCTCCGGAGTGCATCCTTCAGGTCCAGCTCGACGAGGAGCGAGGTGAGGTTGGCGAACCAAAAGCCCATCCAGGTGATTCCACCGACAAGGAGCAGGCCGGTGAATGCCCGTCCGTTCGGGCTCAGCGGCCACACCTCCTCGTAACCGACCGCGGTGACGGTGATGACCGTCATGAAGGCTGCGTCGGCCAGATTACGCCCCTCGATGATCACGTATCCCGCTGTCCCGACCACGCAGAGCGCGACCAGGCCGATCAGGGTCCAGGTTAGGCGCGGGAGGAAGGCGGCCATCAAATACGCAATGTATGCGCTGACAAGGGGATCCGAGATTCCAAACCTCTGGGTGAATGGGAAGCTAGGCGGGACCGAGTCGTTCGGCCACTTCTTCCCTTGACGCTCCGATGGGCGGCCCTTACCCTTGGGTTCACGAGTCACCGCAGGCCAGGAAACACTTGATTCGCGCGGGTTTTCGGACATCCCGAGAGTTCTCTCGGCGAGGGCGTTCCAGGCCAGCGACCCGGCGGCCGCAGCCGCGTCACTTCTTCATCCCTAAAGGAGCTACCCGATGAACAAGTCCGATCTAGTGGACGCCCTCGCTGACGCCACCGGCATGACCAAGGCAGACGCCGGTCGCGCGGTGGACGCGATCTTCAGCGCTGACGGCGGCATCATTGCCAAGACGCTGAAGGGGGGCGGCCGCGTCCAGATCACGGGCTTCGGGACCTTCGAAGCGAAGCACCGGAAGGCGCGCATGGGCCGGAATCCCCGGACCGGCAAGGCGATTCCGATTCCCGCGTCGAAGACTCCGGGGTTCAAGGCGGGGAAGGGTCTGAAAGACGCGATCAGCTAGGGTACGCTCCCCTTCAGGCATTCCTGGCCCTTGCGGGAACGGACGGGGCCGCGGCGCAGGGCGCCGCGGCCCTTCGTCATCTCGGTACGCCCGCACCCGGCCCGAGTCCGGCGCGGCTCAGGTGTCCGTGGGCCTGCGCACCCCGCGTCCTCGTCCTTTCGGGGACGGTGGTCGCCCGGGCCGCCGATCGTAGTCCGCGCGGACGGCACGCCCCCTTATGGACGTCCCGTTCAGCGCGGCGATCACCTTGGCAGCGACTGGTTCCTGGACCTCGACCAACGTGTGCGAGTCCCTGATGTCGATCTTGCCCACGTTGGAGCCGGGAATGCCCGCCTCTCCGGTGATCGCACCGAGGAGGTCCTTGGGCGTCAGTCCCTCCTTGCCCCCGACGCCGAGGAAGAGTCTCACCCACGGTGTGGGTGCTGCGTGCTCACGGGTCGGAGCAGAGGGCGCTGCCGGGGCGGTGGCCGGGGTCCTGGCGCGCAGCAACGCGGCGGCGGCTGCGGCCACCTCGGCGGGGTCGAACCGTTCGAAGAGGGGCTCCAGCAACAAGAGGTAGGCCGCCGTGTCCTCCTCCTCGACGGCTGTCGCCAGCATCTCCCGGAAGGCCGCGGCGTCGCTGGGCGGTTGGCGGGTCGCGGGAAACCCCTCCAGCGTGAAGCCGGTCCGTCGGGCGATGTCCCGGAGGTGGGTCATCTCGCGCGGAAGCGTGAGAACCACGCCCGAAGCCCCGTGACCGTGCCGCCGGTCCAGCGAGTCCCTGTCCGCAGGCACGTCGAAGCTCAGGACGACGACACCCTCAACGTGCTCCGCCGCGGCTCGCGACTCGAGCTCCGCCACGCCGAGCCACACCGGCGTGCTCGAATCGCCGGGAGCCCCCGCCGTGTAACCGTGGAGGGTGAGGTAGTCCCCCACGTCGGCAGCCCGGTCGTCGCTCCCGAAATAGACCAGCGCGTGTCGTGCCTCGTTCTCCAGCAGCTCGGCGACGGTCGCCAGGAGCGCGGCTTCTTTGGGCTCGGACACGACACGGAACCGGATCGAGCCCCGGTCCGGCGACCCGTCGTCCTGGCCGTCGGAGGGGCGAGGTGGCACCGTCGCCGCGCGCCGGGCGTGACGCTCGACGAAGCTCGTGACGCCCGGCGTCACCGGAAGCGCAAGTACCACCCGCTGACAGTCCTTCGGAACCCATTCGAGCAAGGCCTCGACGGGCTCCAGCCCCTCCAGGCGCTCGAGGCGGTCCGCCTGATCAACGACCAGCGTCTTCACTCCGGCGAGCGCCAGGTCTCCGGCCCGCACGCGCGCCATGACGTCGGTCGGCGTTCCGAACAGGACGTTCGCCCGGGTGGGCAGGGCCCACGTCGAGCCGAGGGCGGAGACGGTGTGACCTGTGGTGAAGGCCAGCCGTTGCAGGGACTCGGCCATCCGCTCGGCCCCTTCGGCCATGGGCGTGAGCACCAGCACCGCCGGGGTCCCGGCCTCGGCGTCGAGCGCATCGAGCGCCGCGCTGCCCCACGCGGCCAGCGTCCCGCTACCCGGCGATGCGGCGATGAGGAGATTGTGGCCCCGTCGGACGACAGGGACCGCGGCCCGTTGGATCGAGGTCGGTACCTCGATGCCCTCGGCCGCGAGGGACTCGACCATCTCGGCCGAGAGCCCGAGGTCTTCGAACGAATCCATTCTGGGGATCGGTAGGCGCGCCCGGACTCAGCCGGCCTCGCCCGAGCCAGGACCGCCCGCGTCGCCGGGCTCGTAGGGAAGGTGGTTGAGGAACTTCTGGATCTCGTAGTCGATGCGAGACGTGCGCAGCCGGTCGGTGGACGCCACCACCTCCGTGTACGGTCCGTGTCGATGAGCGGTGAGCGTCACCGTGCCCTCCGCGCCCGAGTACGTGGCTCCGTGGGACGAACCCTTCGTCCGTGCCAAGCCGACCATGTCGGGGAGCATCCCCTCAGCCCGCTCCAGAACGTCTTTCGGCGGCAGGGCGGTCTTCCGCTGGTATCCGGCCATGGTCTGGAATCACCCGGGTCGAGGTCGTTCAGGAAGGGCAAAGAAAGGTGCGCAGGCGGTCCCGGATGTGGAAGCCCCGCAGCACACGTCCGTTCGAGGCCAATGCGGGTGGGTCGGTGATCCCCAGGGTGGCGGCCTCCCGTCGGGACCTTGCGACAGACCCTGCGAAGCGGTCGACGTCCAACACCGCCTTGGCCTCGGTCACGTCGAGCCCCAGGCCGCCGGCGACGCGCAGGAGGACGTCCACGCGACCGATGTCCAAGCCCTGGCGGAGGAACGCCTCGAACAGGGCCCGATGAGCCCGGGCACCCATTCCCTTTTCCTCGGCGTGCAGACGGAGCTCGTGCGCCTTGCGCGTCCATGGAATGATGGGTGGATCCGCGAGTTGCACGCCCACACTCGCGGCCAGTGCGACCCCCTCCTGCCACCGGGCCCGCCACCACACGGATCCGGGATCGATCAAGGGCTCGGGCGGTGGTCGGAGCTCATAGGGAGCTCGGCTCACCGGTCCGATGTCGTTGCCGTATTCGAGCGCCGAGACCTGGAGCTCGAGCATCCAGGAGATCGGATCCGCATAGTCGAGGTAGAGCACCGCGGGTGACACGATCATGGAACGGAAGCTGACGGTAGGGCGGGCTGTCGGCAAACGGATGTCGCTTCCTTGAATTGCCCCTGCGGGCGGGAGATATTGCCTGCCCGCCTCGCCACGTTCCGAGGGACCGACATGCGTTACAGCGCCAACATCGAGCGACTCAAGCCGTCGGCCACCATCGCCGTCAGCACCCTGGCCAAGCGTCTTGCCGAGGAGGGTCGCGACATCATCAACCTGAGCACCGGTGAGCCGGACTTCGACACGCCGGCATTCATCAGCGATGCCGCCGTCGAAGGGATCCGTGGCGGCCAGACGCGCTACACGCCCCCGGCGGGGATTCCGGCGCTGCGCAAGACGATCGCCGCGCGCTTGTCCGAGCGGGCGGGTCGTGCCGTGGACTGGGCGGGCGTCGTGGTTTCGTCCGGTGCCAAACAATCGCTGTTCAATGCCGTCTTCTCTCTCTTTGGACCGGGCGACGAGGTGTTGGTGGCTGCTCCGTACTGGACCAGCTACCCCGACCTGGTCACCCTCGCCCGAGCCGACGCCGTTCCCGTGTTCGGCCCGCCGGAAGACGATTTCAAGGTCTCCCCCTCGATCCTCGAGGCGGCCCGGACGGACCGCACGAGAGGACTGATCCTCAACACGCCGTGCAATCCGACGGGTGCGGTCTATTCCCTGGACCAGCTGACCGTGATCGCCAGGTGGGCCCGCGAGCGGGGCATCTGGCTCATCTGCGACGAGATCTACCGCAACATCTATCACGAGGACGACCGCTCATCCGCTGCCGGGCTGCTGGACGTGCCCGAGTCGGCGATCGGCGACTTCGTGCTCATCGACGGCGCGTCCAAGAGCTATGCGATGACCGGTTGGCGCGTGGGGTTCTCGTATTGCCGGAGCGACGTAGCCCAGAAGATGGCGGACCTCCAGAGTCAGGTCACCTCGAACACCAGCACCCCGGCCCAGGTGGCTGCTCTGGAGGCCTTCGGCAATGTCGAGCTGGCGTGGACCTCGGTCCGAGACATGGCGGCGGCGTTCCGGAGGCGTCGGGACCTCGTCGTGGCCCGGATGCGTGAGCTCATGCCTTCCGTGCCTTTCATCAAGCCGCACGGCGCGTTCTACCTGTTCTTCCGCGTGGACCATCTATTCGACAGCGAGGTCCCGGACGCGACCGCATGGTGTAGTCGGCTCCTGGAGGAGACCGGGTTGGCGCTCGTGCCCGGCGCCGCCTTCGGAGACGACCGCTGGGCGCGAATGAGCTTCGCGGCGTCCGACGACGTTTTGGAAGAGGCGCTGTGCCGGCTGGCCCGCATCGCGGGCTAGGTCTTCCGAGCGCGTCAGCTTCGGAGCGCGCTGACGGCCCGCAGCGCCGTCCGGATTGCGGCGGCCTCGTATCCACCGCCGAAGAGATTGACATGAACCAGCAAGTAGTAGAGCTGGTAGACGTCTCTCCGGAAGGCATGGTATCCGGGACCGATCCCCACGGCTTCTTCGTACGCCGCGTAGAACTGTGCGTCGAAGCCCCCGAAGAGCTCGGTCATGGCCAGGTCCACCTCACCGTGGCCCAGGTAGACCGCCGGGTCGATCAGGACCGGCATCCCGTCGGCTCCGGGGTAGACGTTCCCGGACCAGAGGTCGCCGTGCAGCAGGTGGGGCGCAGCGTCCACATCGGCCAGGGCTTCGCCCAGCAGCTCCATCAGCGCTTCGACCGCGCGGGTGCCTTCGCCGACGAGGTAGCCGCGTTCGCGCGCGAGTCGCAGCTGGGGGTTCAGGCGGTGCCCCCGCCACAGCTCGGTCCACGAGCGGATGGACGGGTTCGACTGGGGAAGCGACCCGATCCAGTTGTTCCGGTGCCAGCCATAGCGATCCCCCTCGGCGGTCGACGCGTGCAGGCGCGCGAGCCCGTGCCCGAGGTGCACGTCGTAGCGTGGATCGGCCACGCCCTTCGGGACGTGCTCCATCAAGAGCCAGGCGGGCCCACCGGCGGACCCTCCGTGGGCGATGGGCTCCGGGACGCGCAGGAGCCGGGCAGAGCGGAGCGCCTCGAGGCCATCGGCCTCCGCCTCGAAGAGCTCCGGCGACGCGCTCCCGCTCCATTTCAGGAAGTAACTCCGGTTCTCGGTAGAGGCGACGCGGGCACCGTGGTTGACGCAACCGCCTCCGACCGGCTCGACGGATCGAAGCCGTACCTCCCGACCGGGGCGTGAGAGCGAGGCTTCCACGGCCGCACGTACGGAGTCGGGAAGCGCAACCATCGGGTCTCAGCCCTCTGGCGCGACCAGATGGTCCAGGAGGGCCTCGCAGGACCGCCGGACCATCGCGTAGACCCGTTCGAACCCCTCGGGGCCGCCATAGTAGGGATCGGGCACCTCGTCGCCATCCTCGGAATCCCACTCGCGTAACAGGCGCGTCTTCGGTCGACGTGGATGCCCGTCGGCCATCCGCTCGAGGTCGCGGAGGTTCTCGCGGTCCATGGCCACGATCAGATCGAACCGACCGAAGTCCGACGGCTCGACCCGTCGTGCCCGGCCCTCCATCGAGACCCCGTGACGCGCGGCTACGGCCATCGAGCGCCGGTCGGCGCGCTCACCGACGTGCCACGCCCCGGTCCCGGCCGAGTCGATCTCGAATCGGTCTTCGAGTCCCCGCTCCCGGACGAGGTGGGCGAACACGGCCTCCGCCAGGGGGGACCGGCAGATGTTGCCGAGGCACACGAAGAGCACGGCGGTGCGCGTTTCAGGACTCTTGGGCGGCATGAGGAGGAGAACCGGGTGCGATCGCGGGTGGCGGGCACGTCGACGCCTGGGCGCGGCGAGCGGATGAAGGTGCGCGTCACACCCCCCGTCCGCAAACGGGACGGCCCTCCCCTTTCCCTTTGGGTTTCCGGCGCCAGGGAGTACCTTTCGCGCGGCCACGCGTGCGCCGACGGGATCGGCGGCCGGAGACCCCCTCCCTTCGCGGCGGCCGGAGCCATTCGGAGCATCCTGTGGAAGCCGTCGATTTTCGCGATCTGAACCTGTCCGAGGAAAGACTCGCCGCCGTGGAGGCGTTGGGTTGGACCCGTCCGACACCGATCCAGGCCAAGGCTATTCCCTCGGGCCTGGCCGGAAGGGACGTCGTGGGAATCGCCCAGACGGGAACAGGAAAGACCGCTGCCTTCATGATCCCGGCCCTCGAGCGCCTGCGCGGCGGCCAGGGGCTGCAAGTGCTCGTGCTGTGCCCGACGCGCGAGCTCGCCCAACAGGTCGCCGAGGACGCGGCGGCGCTGGCGCTTGGCACCGGCGTTCGTGTCGAGTCCATCTTCGGCGGCGTGGGCTATGGTCCCCAGATCGAGGCGCTTCAGCAGGGCTTCGAGGTGATCGTGGCGACGCCCGGCCGCTTCATCGACCATCTCCACCAGAAGCGGGTCGATCTGTCGACGGTCCGGTACCTCGTTCTCGACGAGGCGGATCGGATGCTCGACATGGGTTTCCGGCCCCAAATCGAGCAGGTGCTGCGCGGCCTGCCGTCCGAGCGCCAGACGATGCTGTTCAGCGCGACGATGCCCCATGGGGTCCACGACCTGGCCCTGCGCATAACCCGAGACGCAGTCTGGATCGAGGCTGCTCGCGCAGGGACGACGGCCGAGGGTATCGAAGAGGCATTCTACTCGGTGAAGCCGGAGAAGAAGCCCGATCTGCTGCTCAGGCTCCTCGACGACCCCGAGTGGGACCAGGTGCTGGTGTTCACACGCACGAAGGCGGGGGCGGACGTCCTGGACGCACGCCTCCAGCGCGAGGGCATCAAGGCCGACGTCCTGCACTCGGACCGACAGATGAAGCATCGCACCCGTGCCCTGGATCGCTTCGCCACGGGGAAGGTCCGGGTCCTGGTCGCCACGGACATCGCCCAGCGCGGCCTGGATGTGGAGGGGATCAGCCACGTCGTGAACTACGATGTCCCCCTCGACCCGGAGGACTACGTGCACCGCATCGGGAGGACCGGACGCGCGGGTGCCACCGGCACCGCCGTGACGTTCGTGACGGCCGCCGACCTCGGGGCCATGAAGACGCTGGAGCGTAGGCTCGAGCGCAACGTGGAGCGGGTGCACCTGCCGGAGTTCGACTACGCGGGCGCGCCACAGACCGAACGGCGCTCCGCCGCACGCCGCGGGAGCAAGTCCCGCTCCCCGCACGGCATGGGCTCGCGATCCGCGGACGAGCTCACGGCGGAGGAGCTGGCGGAGCTGCTGAGGCTCGGCGGTGACTGACCCGCCTCCCGCCACTCCGGATTCCCAGTTACAGTCAACGAGCCGAACGATGATCTACAAGCGTTACGGGACCGCGCTCCACAGCGTGGTTACGAACTTCGATTCCAAGGCACTGAACGAGATCGGATTCCGCCGCGACCGGCAGAAGACGATGACAGGTGGGGACTTCGAGACCGGCTTCGAGCACATGACGACCCATGAGCTCGCCACCGACGCAGAGGGAGACGTCCAGGACGAGACGGAGCAGCTGCTCCTGGAACGGCTCGAGGCGCGACTCGACGAGTTGCTGGGCGCCCTGGGTGACGGCGAGATCCTGCTGGTCGAGAACGGGGAGGGTCATGATTGGCCCAAGACGCGGCAGCAGATGCGTAATGTCGTCGTGGAGGGTGAGAATCGCTTGCGCTTCAGCTACGGGATGTCGCCCCCGCTCCGGATGGGCGTCTACCGGCCCAGGAGCACGCCGTAGGGAAGTTCCCTACAAACGTGGGCGGGTTTGCCCGACAGAAGCAGCCCCTTCGTCGCGGTATCATGGTGCAGAGATTGACGGGGCGATCGATCCACTGGGAAGAGGTCCACGAACCTCGACCCGCCCTCGCCGGATCGAAGTCCCGGGCCCGACGGGGGCTTTGGGCAGGAGTTCCCGCCGGGCCGAAAAAAGGTCGGACGGAGTGGCCCGGGCGGCTCGAGACCCCACGAAGGGGGCCCGACGCAGGCCCCAGGCGAGCGAGAGAGCCGGGCGAGACCCGCAAAGGGTGATTGGCTCCGTCCGAACGAAGGTGAGGGGTGTCCTGTTGGCGGGAGGGTCGCAGGCGCCCCCGCTCGAGTCCGGCTGGGCGAAAGCCCTGCCGGGCTCTTTTTTTTTCGTTGTCCCCCACCGGGGCGCCCTCGGGCATCGGTCAGGTCGTAGCCCGCTTCTGCGGGGCGACGGGCGGGTGTTCGTGCCCGTCACCCCGCATGAGGCTGCGGGCCCCGATCAGCTTCCGTGACCGTCCTGCGTGACCGGCGTGGCGCGCCCGTGGCGGGTGAACCACTCTCTCAGATAGAGCTGGGTCCGGAGGAAGTTCGAGGGTGTGCTGGACGTGCCGTGCCACTCGTTCTTGAAGCGCACCATGGCGGTGGGGACGCCGAGCACTTTGAGCGCCGCATAGAACTCCTCGGTCTGCGGCATCGGGGTGCGGAGGTCCATCTCACCGGTCATGAGCATGGTGGGCGTCTTCACGTTCCCGACGTACATCAGCGACGATCTGCGCAGGTGCTCGCTCGGATCGTCCCACGGGAACTTCTCGAAGTTGCGGTACCAGCCGATTCCGTCCGTGGTGCCCACGAACGAGAGCCAGTTGGTCACCGGACAGTTCGCGGACGCCGCCGCGAATCGATTCGTGTGACCGACGGTCCACGAGGTGAGGACGCCACCACCCGAGCATCCGAACACGAACATGTTGTCCGAGTCGACGTAGCCGCGCGCGATGACTTCGTCCACGCCCTTCATGAGGTCGTCGAAGTCCTTGCCGGGATACGCATTCTTGATCGCGTTCGCGAAGGCGCTGCCATATCCGGTGCTGCCGCGCGGGTTGACGTAGAGCAGCACGTACCCGTTCGCCGCGTGCTCCTGGAAGCTGAAGTTGAACCCGACCGAGTACATGCTGTGCGGACCGCCGTGGATCGACAGCATCAGCGGGTACTTCCTGGACGCGTCGAAGTCTGGCGGCTTCACGATCCAGCCCTGGATGCGGTAGCCGTCCACCGACTCGTACCAGATCTCCTCCACGTCTCCCAGCGTGACCCCTGCCAGCACGTCGTCATTCACGTGGGTCAGCTGGTGCATCTCGGACGGGCGGTCGAGTCGGAGGGAGACGATGTCACCGGGCTGGTGTGGGCTGGTGAGCGTGCCGACCAGAGTGCCGCTCCGGGTGATCGAGCCGATCCCGATCAGGTGGGTGCCCTCCGTGATCTGACGGACGCCGCCGTCCAGGGAGACGAACTGGACGTTCCTGCTGCCGGCGTCGTTGGCCGTGAAGTAGAGGCCGCGCCCGTTCGACGCCCACGTGTAGTCGGAAGCCTGCCGGTCGAAGTCACCCGAGATCATGCGGGGGTTCGAGCCGTCGCGGCCCATCACCCACAGCTGGGTGTTCCTGTAGGTGTCGTCGTGCCAGTCGATCCCGGTGTAGGCGATGAGGCGCCCATCGGGGGAGGGCAGGGGATTGGCGTCCGGCCCGTGTCGGGTCGTGAGCTGCCGGATCACGCCGCTCCCGACGTCCACGGAGTAGATCTCCGACTCGCGCCAGGCGAGCTCGGCGTCCTCGGTGCGGAGTGACGAGAACAGGATCTCTCGACCGTCAGGGGTCCATTCAGCCCCCGAGTGGTTCCAGTCTCCATCGGTGAGCTGTCGAGGGGTGCCTCCTTCCGAAGGAACGACGAAGATGTGTCGCCACCCCTCGTCGTTGAAGCCGACCCGATCCTGCCTGTAGTCGGCGCGGGTCACGACTTTGGGGTCCTCCGTCCACCTGGCGCCCGCCGGACGGCCCGGGAGCGACACGCGCCAGGGATTGGCCTCGTCCACGGTCATGCTGAAGGCGATCGTCGTGCCGTCGGGCGACCAGCGAAGCGAGGAGGGACCGTGCTCGACGCGGGTGATCTGGGTGGTCGCGCCTTCATCGTCCATCCAGCGCACGAAGATCTGGGAGCCGCGCGGCTCACCGCTGGCCGTATACGCGATGCGGGTTCCGTCCGGGGACCAGACGGGGGACGACCCGTCCACCAGGAACCGGTTCTTCGAGCCATCGGCGTTCATGATCCAGACCGATGACTCACGACGGTCGTTGATCTTGTCCACCCACCCACGCGTGTAGACGATCTGGGTTCCGTCCGGCGAGGCCTGCGGGTCGGAGACGGTCTCCATGTCGAGGTAGCTCTGCAACGAGAGCTTCTTCACGGAGCCGCTCTGGGCCGTCACGGGCGCCGCGATGGCGAGGGCCGCGACGGCGAGTGTCAGCGCCGCACGGCGGTGGGAGACGGGCATGGCAACCTCCCTTGTCAGCGGGAAACCGGCCTGCTTCGGGGCCCAAGGGCCCCTGCATGGGCCGGCGCGGTCAGTGTCGGGGGATGCCAAGATAGGGGCGACCCGTTCGTCCCGCGATGGAGGGGGAGCCGAGCCCGGCCTCCCGGGCGGTGGCGCGCCGTGCCGTGGCTGCGCAAGATGATGGCCTATCCGGTCGAGAACCTGCCCTCCAGGGCCATCCGAGGAGACGACGCATGCCGGTCCGACACCAGGACAGCCTTCCCGCCGAAGAGGTCAGGGCGGGCAAGAGAACCACACGACAGGTGCTGATCGGGCCGGAAGAGGGTCCGAACTTCGCCTTGCGCCGCTTCATCATGGAACCGGGGGGCGGCATGCCGTTGCACACGAACACGGTCGAGCACGAGCAATATGTTCTGCGCGGGAGCGCGACCGTGAGGATCGGAGGGGAGACGCATCACGTAAAGGCGGGGGACGTGGTGTTCATCCCGGCTGGCGTTCCCCACGACTACACGGCCGACGATGGAGCGGAGCCCTTCGAGTTCCTGTGCGTGGTACCCAACCGCGAGGATGTGATCTCTCTCGTGGACGAGCCCGCCTGCTGAGGACACGGAAGCCCGACGACTGCCGTTCCACCCGCTCCCGGAGACAACGATGATCGCACCGGTCCGGACGCTCGTCCTGGTGGCCTTGCTCATGAGCGCGGCTCCGCTGGGCACGCTGGCTCAAGACATCACGCTTCCGGAGCCCATCCCGCTCGGCGCCACGACGGGGCAACGAGCGCAGCGGCTGCTGATCCGGAACGCGACCGTCGTCAGCGGTCGCGGCTCGCCACGCTCGAACCGGGCCATGCCGCCCGAGGGGCCCATCGACATCGTCATCGAGAACGGCAGGATCGTCGACATGATCTTGCGGGACCCGGTGAACATGGGTGGAGACGACGAAGGGGCGGCGAATCTGGGCGCCGACCTGGTCCTCGATGCTGCCGGCAAGTACGTCATCCCCGGGCTGGTGGACATGCACGTGCACATCCGCCCGGATGGTGAGGAGCTGGGCCCGCGCGCTCTCGACTACCAGTACCGACTCTGGATGGGTCATGGCGTCACCGCGGTCCGCGACGCGGGGACCGGCGCGACGCTGGAGACGATGACCCGACAGCGGGCGGCCGCCGAGACGCAGGGTATCGTCGCGCCGCATCTGGTGCTGTGCCAGCGTTGGCCTCTGCCGCTGCGCCGCTGGGACGTGGGCAACACCCCCGAGTCCGCGCGCGCGATGGTGCGGAGCTTCAGGGACCAGGGTGCGGACTGCATCAAGGTCAGCAAGAGCCCCGGACACTATCCGGACGTCCTGGAAGCGATCGTGGACGAGGGGCTGCAGCTGGGCATGAAGACCATGGTCGATCTCAAGGTCTCGGAGACGGACGCGGTCACGGCCAGCGCGCTCGGGGTCGCGAGCATCGAGCACTGGTACGGAGTGCCGGATGCCGCGCTGACGGGCAGCCAGGACTTCCCCGCGGACTACAACTACTGGACAGAGCTGGATCGCTTCCGGTGGGCGGGGGACCTGTGGCGTCAGGCGGATCCGGACAGGCTGTCGGACGTCATCGATCTGCTGATCCGGAACGGCACCAACTGGGACCCGACCATGGTGGTCTACGAGGACAACCGGGATCTGTGGAGGGCGCTGACGCTGCCTTGGACCCGCACGCTCTACCATCCGGCCGTCATCGACGGCATGTGGCCCGACGAGGCCACGCACGGTGCGTTCAAGACCGAATGGAAGACCTCGGACGAGGTGATGTGGAGGAACAACTTCGACATCTGGATGCGGTGGGTGAAGGAGTTTCATGCGCGCGGTGGACTCCTGACCGTCGGTACGGACACCAGCCCTTGGGGCGGCATGGCGGTGATTCGCGAGATGGAGCTCATGCAGGAGGCCGGGCTGCACCCGCTGGACGTGATCCGTGTCGCGACCACCAACGCCTACACGACGCTGGGGTGGGACGACCATTGCGGCGTGCGCGTCGGATGCGTGGCCGACCTGGCCGTGGTGAACGGCAACCCGGTCGACAACTTCAAGGTCATGTACGGCCTGGGGTACGGATTCTACGGAATCGCCCCCACGTCCGAGCAGTGGAAGTGGGGGGGAGTGCAGTGGACCATCCGGGAGGGAGTCGTCTACGACGCGCAGGCGCTGCTTCGTGAGGCGCTGTGGTACGTGCAACAGGAGAAGCGGCGCGGAGTCACGGAGCAGGGTGGCGAGTGACGCTCCGGCGGGCGTGGGCGCGCCTGGTACGCTCCCGTAGGTCGCGTAGCGCCTGAAGCTCCTCGACGGTAGGGGCCTCCGTCTCGTCCAGCGGCTCGCCCACCACGAGCGGCCACCCGGTGTCCCTTCGCACCGTGTCGACGGCCACTCCCGGATGGACGGCGGTGAGCACGAGTTCACCGCTCGCATCGGGGGTGAGCACGCCCAGGTCGGTCACCACGCGCGTCACGCCACGTCCCCACGGCCCCGGGAACGCCCGAAGCAGCGCCGGAGGGACCCGGGCCGGCGTCGTGATGTAGTCGAGCTCCGGCACGAACGTCCGCCTGCCGTGGCGTGCCATGACCAGAACCTCCGTCGCCATGGCTCCGATGTCCGGTGCGCCCCCCGCGCCGGGAAGACGGACCCGCGGCGCGTGGTAGGCTCCGATCACCGTCGAATTGAGGTTCCCGAACCGGTCGATCTGGGCGGCGCCGAGGAAGCCCACGTCGATCCTTCCTCCGCCCAACCAGTACGCGAACACCTCGGGTACGGGGACCACGGCGTCCGCGGTCTCCGCGAGCTCCCCGTCACCGATCGACAGGGGCAGGACATCGGGCTTCGCTCCGATGGCGCCCGACTCGTACACGAGCTCCAGGTCCGGCGCATGCAGCCTCCGCGCCAGGTTGGCGGCCTCGCTCGGCAGCCCGATGCCCACGAAGCAAGTGGCTCCGTTCCGGAGGCATCGAGCCGCAGCGATCGTCATGAGCTCGTCGGGTCGGGCCGAATCGCTCATGCGGCCCCCTCATCGAGGCTCCTCAGGTGCTCCGCCATGCTCCTGGTTCCTCGCACGTGCCTGTCGATCCACCGGGAGAAGCCGTCGCGATCCCGGGAGATCGGGTCCCAACCCTTGTAGAATGCGTTGTCCCGCTGTCCGTACCCCTGGGCGTAGGAGGGATAGGCGCCGTTCGGCACGTGGCAGACGGCGGTGACGAGACGGTTCGGCAGGACGATCGCGCCAGGCACGGGGGTCAACTCGGCCACGATCTCCTCGACGGTCACGATCACCCGGCGCGCCGACATCACGGCCTCCTTCTGGATCCCGATGATCCCCCACAGCTGGATGTTTCCCGCGCGGTCGCTCCGCTGGGCGTGCACGACGGTGACGTCGATGCGGTGGGCCTGAACGGCCAGGACACGTGAGGCGTCGAAGGGGCTATCGATCCACCTCAGGTGCGACGCGTCCTCGGAGATCTGCCCGCCCGGCGTCCCACGCACCACCCCGAAGGCGAGGCGTGACGCGGCGGCGACGTATGCCGCGGCCATGGTCGCATGCGTGTGCTCCACGAGCTCCAGCGGGCGCGGCCACCCGTTCTCGACCGCATCGCGGAAGCGATGGAGCGAGCCGACTCCAGGGTTGCCGCCCCAGGAGAATACCAGCTTCGACGCGGCCCCGAAGCCGATGAGCTGATCGTAGATCACGTCTGGAGTCATTCGGTGCAGGACGAGATCCCGGCGTCCCTGACGGATGAGCTCGTGCCCCGCCGCGTGGGGAATCAGGTGCGTGCAGCCTTCCATCGCGAGGGCCGCGCCGTCTGGCACGAGCTC
>QJYK01000101.1 GCA_003248075.1 Gemmatimonadota bacterium
GGTCCGCTCCTCCCCTTCCTCCGGAGCGATCAGGACCCGGTCCCCCACCACGATGAGTCGCTTCTTCGAGTCCGACATGGTCGTCCCAGGTTCGGGGGTGCTGCCTGTCGAGAACTTCGGGCCCCGGAGCCGCCCCCTCAAGTGGCGGGGGGCCGGATCCGCCCCGTCAGCCCCTCCCCAACCTCCGTTCCGCAACGGCGATGTGGTGTCGCGCATGCAGAACGTTGAAGTGCACCCACTCGGTCAAGGTCAGCATGCCGATGAGCGGATGGGGAAGCTGGTGGCGGTCCCGGTCGGCTTCCGGCCACGACGCCGCGACCCGCTCCAGGTCGGATGCAGCGTCGCTCCAGGCCCCGAGGACGTGCTTGCGCGTCTCTTCCGTGCGCTCCTCGGCAGGGATGGAGTCGGGCACGAAGGCCGCCAGGGAGCGCCCGCCCGCGTCCAACGCTTCCCGATAGATTCGGTGGATCTCGTCGCGGTCGCGCGCGGGACCACTCGGACGCCCGAACTTCTGGTCCATCACCTCCCCGGGAAGCCCGAATCCCCTGCACAGCGCCGACGTCGACAGCGTCAGGTGGCGCAGGTCGTCGATGGGCGCCCACGCATCGCCGGCCCGGCGGTACGCCTCTTCCAGAGGAAGGGCGCCGAAGTATTCGGCCACGTCACGGTGGGCCTCGTGCAGATCGGCGAGCAGGCGGGTCGCGTCCATGCAGGCTCTCGGCAGATGTCTCGGACGGCTACGGAAGAACCCGAATGCCGACCATCCGTTCCGGGAGGCGCCGGCGCATGGGTGGAAGCGCTCGCGTCGCATGGCCCTCGGACGGACGCCCCGCTATTCTCGACCGATCCCGCTTCCGAGCTTTCCGTTCCCAGCATGCCCATGCGCCGACTCTTCCCCCTCCCCGTCACGGTCCTGAGCACACGTTCCCTCGCCGCGGTCACCGCCGCCCTCCTCGCGGCGGCGCCGGGGCCGACCGGTGCGCAGAGCGTACTCCAGGTCTCTCGCTCACCCATCGGCGCGGTCACCAGCGCACATCCGCTGGCCACCGAAGCCGGCGTCAAGATGCTCGAGCTGGGCGGGAACGCCGCCGACGCAGCGGTAGCCGCCGGCTTCGCCATCGCGGTGGTCGAGCCGAGCATGAACAGCATCGGGGGTCGCAACCAGATCCTGGTCCGGCTTCCCGACGGGACGGTCCGCGGGATCGACGCCACCACCCAGGCCCCGACGACCTACGATCCGGACTCGGCGCCTCAGGCAGCCTACGGATACGCGGTGGTCGGGATCCCAGGGGCGGCCGCGGGGCTGCTCAAGCTCCACGCAGAGCATGGCTCCCTGCCTCTCGCGACGGTCATGGAGCCCGCGATCGATTATGCGGAGAACGGCTTCCGCCTGCTCCCCGGGGAAGCGGCCCGAGAGGCGAGCAACGCGGAGCGGAGCGCGGAGTTCCCGGGCACTTCCGCCATCTACCTGAGGCCCGACGGCACGCCGCTGGGCCCGGGCGCGCTCCTGGTCCAGAAGGACTATGCGAATACACTGCGCCAGATCGCCGACGGTGGCGTCGACGCGTTCTACCGCGGGGCGATCGCGCGCAGGATCGGCGCCGACATGCAGGCGCATGGCGCTGCGGTCACTCTGGAGTCGCTCGCTCAGTACGAGGCCCTGGACGCGCGCATCGTCCGGGGCAGCTACCGAGGATACGAGCTGGTGGGGCTGGACGTCCCCGCGGCAGGCGTCATCTGCATCCAGGCGCTGCAGATCATGGAGACCTTCGACCCCGCGCAGATGACCGACGCCCAATGGGCGGCGGTGACCGGGCAGGCGCTCGGCATCGCCAGTCGGGAGCTGGATGCGATGGGGACCGACACCGCCGCGGTCCGCGCCACGTCCAAGGACTGGGCGAAGCACATGGCGGACCGCGTGAACGCGCCGGGGCACAGACCGTCGGAGGACGCTTCGGGAGGGTTCGCCCCGACCACGCGACCGGACGACCAGGGCCACACCACGCATCTGACGGCGGCCGACGGCAACGGCATGTTCGTCGCCCTCACCCAGACGCTGGGACCGACCATGGGCTCGTCGGTGGTCACGCCCGGTCTGGGCTTCCTGTACGCCTCCACGCTCGGGGGATACCTGGGCCGGGTCGAGCCCGGCGAGCGCGCCCGCTCCAACATCTCGCCGTTCATGGTCCTGCTCGACGGCCAGCCGATCCTGGTCCTCGGCGGCGCGGGCGGAGCCCGCATCCCTTCGGGCGTCGTACAGGTGATCTCGCGCGTCATCGACGACAACATGTCCCTGACCGACGCGCTCGCCGCCCCGCGGGTGCACATGGGCGGGGGCACTCTCGACGCGGAGACCACGCCGGGCATCGGCTGGAAGCCCGAGGACCTCCGCCTGATGCGCGGGCTGGGGCTGGAGGTCACGGAGAACCCCAGGGAGGGAGCCTTCTCCAGGATCCACGCGATCCAGTACGATCCGCGGTCGCGCACCTGGATCGGGGCCGCCGACCCCGATTGGGAGGGGAGCGCTCAGGCCCCCCGTCCCGTAGGGCCCAGGCGCTGACAACACGCAACCTCGTCGAACCTCGAGACTTCATGAAACGCCACACGATTCTAGCCAGCCTTCTGGTCGCCGCCGTCGCGCCCCGCACGGGAGCCGCCCAGGACGGAAAGACCTTCGTAGCCGAGCAGGTCGACCGTCACGCCTCGGAGTACGGCGCCATCGCGCAGCAGATCTGGGACTGGGCCGAGGTCGGGTACATGGAGAACGAGAGCTCGGCGCTGCTCCAGCATACGCTCCAGGACGCCGGCTTCGCGGTCGAGGCGGGAGTAGCGGGAATCCCGACCGCGTTCGTGGCCAGCTGGAGCAACGGGCCCGGTCCCGTGATCGGCGTCCTCGCGGAGTTCGATGCGCTGCCGGGCATCACCCAGGATCGGACGCCCACCCGCGCACCCCTCGAGGGCAAGCCGGCGGGACAGGCCTGCGGACACCACCTGTTCGGGACGGGATCCACCGCCGCGGCGATCGCGGTGAAGGAGTGGATGTCCGCTTCGGGTCAGCGGGGCACGATCCGTCTCTACGGCACGCCTGCCGAAGAGGGCGGTGCCGGCAAGGTGTACATGGTGCGCGCCGGTCTCTTCGACGACGTCGACGTCGTGCTGCATTGGCATCCGGGTAACGAGAACGAGGCCGGCGCTTCGAGCACGCTGGCGAACAAGAGCGCGAAGTTCCGCTTCCGGGGATTGAGCGCACACGCCGCGGGCGCTCCGGAGCGCGGACGATCCGCGCTCGACGGCGTCGAGGCCATGGACTACATGGTGAACATGATGCGCGAGCACGTTCCGCAGGAGACGCGCATCCACTACGTGATCACGTACGGCGGCGCGGCGCCCAACGTGGTGCCCGACTTCGCGGAGGTCTTCTATTACGTGCGCAACCCGGACCCCGCGAACGTGATCTCGATCTTCGATCGCGTGGTGAAGGCCGCGGAGGGTGCAGCGCAGGGGACCGGGACCACGATGGACTTCGAGGTGATCCACGGCATCTACAATCTCCTGCCCAACGTGGCGCTGCAGGAGGCGATGCACGCGAACCTCGAGCGCGTGGGCGGGGTCCTGTACGACGACCAGGAGTGGGCCTTCGCCGAGCTCATCCACAAGACCTTTCCGGCCGATGCGCCCTCCCTCGAGACCGCCGCCGTGGTCAAGCCCTTCCACGTCACCGAGGAGGGGAGCGGAGGCTCGACCGATGTGGCGGACGTGAGCTGGGTCGTCCCGACCGCGGGGATGACCGCTGCCACATGGATCCCGGGCACCTCGGCGCACTCGTGGCAGGCGATCGCCGCCGGGGGTACCTCGATCGGCGAGAAGGGGATGGTGGTCGCAGCCAAGACCCTCGCGATGACGGCGGTCGATCTCTTCCTGCGACCCGATCTGGTCGCGGCAGCCAAGGCCGAGCGCCTGGAGCGCGTGGGTCCGAACTTCGAGTACCACTCGCTGGTCGGCGATCGCGATCCCCCCTTGGACTACCGCAAGCCGGCCGGTCCGGGAGGGCGCTGAGCACCACCCGGCGACACCCGACCGGTTGACCGGCCTCCCGCGATTTCTCTATTATGTAGATAAACGCAGGGAGGCCGTGGATGGGGAAGACGGGGGTGATGGGCTCGTTCGAGGAGATGGTGCTGCTGGCGGTGCTGCGCCTGGGCGAGCGCGCGTACAGCGTCCCGATCCGCCGCGAGCTCTCCGAACGCTCCGGAACGGACGTGTCCATGGGGGCCGTCTACGCCACCCTCGATCGCCTCGAAGGAAAGGGGCTGGTCGAGGAGCGACCGGAGGCACCCCAGCAGACGACCCCGGGACGCCCCCGACGCTACTTCCGGGTATCCGGCCAGGGTATCGCTGCACTGGACGAGACCCGCACGATCCGCGATCGGATGTGGCGAGGCCTCCACCTGACGGCGCCCGACTCCGAGGGGGGCGCGTGAGCCGCCGCGGACCCCCGCCAGCGGCGGAGGCTCTGGCGCGGCGCCTCCTGGCCCCTCGCCAGGCCGAGCGCCTGCTCGCCGATCTGGCCGAAGAGTATCTCGAATATCAACGACCCCGGCGGGGCTCCCGGGGAGCGGACGCGTGGTACTGGCGACAGGTGCTGAAGTCTGCCTGGGCCCTGCGGATCGCGGCGGTCGCAAGCCCGGGCGGTACACGGTCCCGGCTGCCGCCGATCCTGGAGTCCCTCGCCCGTGAGGTCCGATGGTCCGTCCGGGGGCTCCTGAGATCGCCCACCTTCAGCGGGTCGGCGACCCTGACGCTCGCGCTCGGCATCGGAGCCACGACGGCGATCTTCTCGGTGCTCCACGCGGTGGTGCTCCGCTCGCTTCCTTATCGCGACTCCGACCGAATCGTCCGCGCGTGGGACAACACGCGGGACGGCGACATCACCGAATTCTCGTTCCGCGTGGTCGAATACCGGGAGCTTCGCGCGCACAGCGACGTCTTCGAGCGCGTGGGCGCGGAGTTCCCGCTGAGCACGACGGTGTTGGTGGACGGACAGGAGCCACAGCAGGTGCAGGGCCGTATGGTGACCGCGGACCTCTTCGAGGTCTTCGGCGTCGAGCCCGTGTTGGGCCGCATGTTCACCGACGAGGAGATCGCGGCCGGGGACCGGCCGCTCGTCGTCGTCTCACACGGGTTCTGGTCGCGCTACCTGGGAGCGGATCCCGGATCGGTCGGGGGCCGGGTGGAGCTCGACGGGCGCGCCTTCACCGTTCTCGGCGTGCTCCCCGCCTCCTACGAGCACGTGAGCGACCCGGATGCCCAGGTCT
The DNA here is from genome assembly GCA_003248075.1 of Gemmatimonadota bacterium. Classification (GTDB taxonomy): domain Bacteria; phylum Gemmatimonadota; class Gemmatimonadetes; order Longimicrobiales; family Gaopeijiaceae; genus SZUA-318. The sequence goes on from QJYK01000101.1 coordinate 5,316, forward strand.
TCGTCCCCTACACGCTCGGGACGAGCGGCTGGACCGGTCATTGGCTCGACGTCTACGGCCGCCTGCGGCCGGGGATCGGACTCGGGCGCGCCACCCAGGAGATCGACGCCGCCCTCGCGGCAGCGGGGAACGGCGGCGCGAGTGACCGGTGGTATGCGACGGTGGCGACCCTTCGAGATGCGGTCGTCGGCGACGTGCGGGCGCCGATCTGGGCCATCTTCGTCATGGTGGGCCTCGTGCTCGTTCTGGCGTGCGTCAACGTCGCGAGCCTGACCCTGGCCCGCTCGGTGTCCCGCTCGGCGGAAATGGCGGTGAGGCGCTCGCTCGGGGCGCGCCGCGGCCGGCTTCTGCGGATGCTGCTCCTGGAGAGCCTCTTGGTCGCCGCGGCCGGGGGTGCGACCGGCATCCTGCTGGCGGCCGCGATGCTGCGTGTCCTGATCGGCCTCGCGCCCCCGTGGATCCCGAGGATCGCCGAAACAGCCCTCGACCCCTTGGTCCTCGGGTTCGCGGTCCTGGTCACGGTCGCCACGGCGGTCGCCTTCGGGCTTGGGCCTGCCCTGGTCACCACCCGCTCCGGGACTTCACAGGGCATCGCGGCGGCGGGGCGCGGCGGGACCGGGAGCCGCGGGTCCCAAGCCCTCCTCGGCGGTCTCGTGGTCGCCGAGGTCGCGCTGACGGTGACGCTCCTCACCGCCGCCGGACTCACGGTCCGCACCCTTCGCAACCTCCAGTCCGAGGAGATGGGCTTCGACCGGGCTCGGGCGCTGACGTTCCGGATCAACGTCCCGAGGGCCCGCTACCCCACCTCGTCGGACGTCGACGACTTCTACGATCGGCTGCAGGGTGCCCTGCGCGCGCTCCCGGGCGTGACCGCGGTGGGAGCCGGTACCGACCTCCCGCTCTCGGGCGAAGGCGCCGTCGCCACCGTGAACTCGGAGGAGCGGCTCCAGGCGGGCGCCGTGGAGGGGGTCACCGTTCTGCAGCGCAGGGCCACCGAGGGCCTGTTCCAGGCCCTCGGGACCCCCCTGCTCGAGGGACGGGGCATCGACGCCAGCGACCGGGCCGACGGGGAGCGGATCGTGGTCGTCAGCTCGTCCCTCGCTCGGGCGCTCTTCGGGGACGGCTCCGCAGTGGGGCGCCGCATCGGCTGGGGCGACGAGCCGCGGGAGGGGGATTGGATGACGATCGTGGGGGTCGTCGCCGATGTCCGCTACGAGAGCCCCGACAGGGCGCCGGACCCGCAGCTCTACCAGGCCCATCCCCAGTCTACGACGAGGGACATGGCGGTGGTGGTCCGAACGACGGACGACCCGGTCGCCCTCGTCGAGGCCGCGCGGGCGACGCTTCGCGCCCTGGATCCGGCCATCCCGGCGTACTCCATGGGCACGCTGGGCGGGTTGGTCGACATCGCGCTCGCGGGACGTCGCTTCACCATGACCCTGCTCGGGCTTTTCGCCGCCCTGGCGGTCGCCCTCACCGTGGCCGGCCTGTACGGTGTCCTCTCGTTCGCGGTCGGGCGACGGCGACGCGAGATCGGGGTGCGCATCGCCGTCGGGGCGCGGGGATCGGACGTGGCGCGCCTGGTCCTCGCCCGGGGCCTCTCGCTGGTCGGGCTCGGGTTGACTGCGGGGCTGGCGGGGGCCTATCTGGCGGGTCGCCTGCTGGAGGGGCTCCTCTTCAGGGTCCCGCCGTTCGATCCGGCCACGTTCGGCGTGGTCTCGACGCTGCTGGTCGGCGTCGCGCTCGTGGCATGCCTCGTTCCCGCCCGAGGTGCGTCTGCCGTCGACCCGGTTCAGGCGCTGCGCGAGTAAGGGCGTCGGGCCCGCCAGCCGCCATCCACCGCCATCGAATGCGACCGTTGACCCGGGTCGCGACAACCATTATCACATTGTGAGCATCTAAGCCATGCGAGGTCGACGAGGCCGAGGGCGGCCCTCGCGGCCCCTCGCCCCCGGAGAACCGGGGCAAAGCCGAAGACGGAGCGGACGACGGTGACGAACGGGTTCTTGGGCGAGTTCGAGCAGATGGTGCTGCTGGCGATCATGCGCCGCGGCCAAGAGGCGTACGGGCTCGCGGTCATGGACGAGTTGCAGGAGGTCGCCGGAAGGATGCCGTCCAGCGGCTCCCTGTACACGACACTGGACCGGATGGAACGCAAGGGCCTCGTCGCCTCCACCGAAGGCGAGGCCTCCGCCGAGCGGGGCGGCCGACCGCGCCGCTACCTCGAGGTCACCCCGGAGGGACGCGCGCAGCTCGCGCGCTGCCGTACCACGCTTCTCCGCCTGTGGGACGGCCTCGAGGCGTCCCTGGACCGCTCGTGAGCGCGCCCCTCGGACCCCCGGCCCGGATCGAGGCGCTGCTCGAGCGGCTCCTGGGCGACGGTCTCTGGGCTCGGGCGGCGCTCGGTGACCTGGCCGAAGCCTATCACCGGCGCCGACGTGTTCGACCGCGCCTCGTCTGCGACCTGTGGTATCTCGGGCAGGCGCTCTCGCTGCTCGCCCACCGGGCTCTGGGCGACGACGGCTCGGCGCCGCCTCGGGGAGATCTGGTGGGCGACGTGCGCTGGGCCCTGCGGGTTTCCGTGCGACGGCCTCTGCTCTCCGTCGGGGTGGTGACCACGCTGGCGCTCGGCCTCGGGGCGAACCTGGCCGTGTTCAGCGTGATCGACGGTACCTTCCGCGCGTCGAGCTGGTGGAGCGACTCGGAGCGCACGCTGCTCATCTGGCCGGGACACACCTTCTCCCGCGGCCAGATGTCGATCTTCACCGAGCGCGCAGGCTCCTTCGAGACCCTCGGTGCGTACAGGCTGGAGGCGATGACGGTGGCGGCCGGCGCCGGTGAGGCGGAGAGCCTTGCCGGGGTCACCCTGTCACCGGAGCTGTTCCGGGCGCTACGGGTTCAGCCGCTGCTGGGCCGCGCCTTCGATCCGGACGATGCGCGGCCCGGGGCGGAGCCCACGGTGATCGTGAGCGAGGGGCTCTGGCGGCGCGTGTTCGGTGCGGACCCCTCGGTGGTCGGCCGCCGGATCGAGGTGAACGGCCTGCCGTACACCGTCGTGGGCGTCCAGGGCCGCGGGGGGCTGGCGCCCGGCACGCAGACCGACGTGTGGATCCCACTGGTCATGGATCCCTACGACGCGGACTTCTGGCCCGAGCACGACCTCACCGTCGTCGGGGTGCTTCGAGAGGGCGCGGCCGCCTCCGACGGTCAGGCCGAGCTCCGTGCGCTGGGCGCGACGCTCTCGGGAATGTTCCCGTTCTTCTACCGACCCGACTACCTGCAGGACGGTACCGTCACGGTTGCCGCAGAGCACGAGCGCGGCCTGGTTCGTACCCCCCTGTTCCTCCTCCTGGGCGGTACCGTGCTCTTGTTGCTCGTAGCCGCGCTCAATGTCGGCAACATGCTTCTGGCGCGCTCGGTGGAGCGGCGGGCGGAGCTTGCCGTCCGGCGCGCCCTCGGGGCCGCCCGGGGTCGCATCGTGCGCCAGCTGGTCACGGAGGGCGCCATGTTCGCGGTGCTGGGTACGATGGCGGCGCTCGCCCTGGCCGGACCCGCCGCGTCCGCGCTGGCCGGGCTCTTCCCCCGTGAGGTGGCCGTGGTGCGCTCCGCGTGGAGCGCGCCCGCGGTCGCGTCCTTCCTGGCCATGACCTCGCTCGGGTGCTGGGCCATGGTCGCGGGTGTACCGGTAGCAGCTTTCCTGCTCGGTGACGGGCGGGGTTTGGGAGCGGGAATCCGGTCCCGTTCCGTCGCTCCGCGGTCGCTGGTAGCGGCGCAGTCCGCGCTGGCGACGGTGCTGCTCGTGGCCGCCGCGTTTCTCGTGGCCTCGGTTTCGAACCTCCGACGCATCCCCCTCGGGTTCAGGCCCGCCTCGGTGCTCGCCGCGGACGTGGCGCCGCCGGCCGACTTCACGGCGGACCGGGACCGCCTCAGGCGTTTCCAGGAGGCGGCGGTGGAGCGAGCCCTTGGGCTGCCCGGCGTGGAGGCTGCGGGAATGACCGCCGCCGTCCCGCTGGACGACCTGCCTCCCACGACCCCGATCAATCCGGAGGGCTCCGAGGTCGATGTGAGCCGAGCGATCCAGGCCTCGCGCCTGGCGGTGGACGCGGGATTCTTCGAGGCGATGGGGATCCGCCTCGAGTCCGGCCGCCTGCTCGGGACCACCGAGCGGGGGCGCGAGCCCACCGCCGTGGTGATCAACCGCACGCTCGGGGAGCTGCTCTGGCCAGGAGAAGATCCGGTCGGACGCCGCATCGCCATCGATCCTCACGCGTGGGACCGTTTCGTGCCCATCGTCGGGGTCGTAGGGGACGTGAGGGCCGAGACGCTTGTCGACCCGCCTCGGCCGACCGTCTTCGTTTCGCTCTTCGAGCGTACGGAGCGGGCCACCACCTTGGTGGTCCGTGGGTCGTCGGACGCGGGTCGACTCGCACCCGCGCTGCGCCGGGCCGTGGGCGAAGCCGACGCGGCGGTCCCCACCGGGGCGATCCGGCCGATGGAAGCCGTCGTGCGCGAGGCTTTCGGGGCCGCGTGGGTGACGATGGGCCTGCTCGTCGTGCTCGCCCTGATGGCGACGCTGCTCGCCGGTTTCGGGATCCATGCCGTGCTCAGCAACCACGTCGCGCGGCAGCGTCGCGACCTGGGCGTACGCATCGCGCTGGGCGCCGACCGGCAGCCGTCGGAGTCGTGATCGGAAGCTTGGCCGGGGCGGCCTCCGCTCGAGTTCTGCGCTCGCTCCTCTTCGGGGTCTCGACGCTCGAGCCCGCCGCATTTCTCCTCCCCGCCGTGGGGGTTCTCGTGGCCGCGACCCTCGCGTCCCTGGCGCCGGCGGTTCGGGCCGGCGCGCTACCGCCGGCGGAGGTCCTGCGAGAGGAGTAGGAAGGTGAAACGGATCGGCGACGCGCCCGGCGGGGCTTCAGCGCCGCGACGCACTTCCACCCGCTCCCGAGGCCCACTGTCCACGGCTGCGCACGGGCAACGGCCCTTGCGCGAATCCTGGCGAGATCAAACGCCGCATCAAGCGCGCTGCCGCGGCGCGTGACGGCAGGCGCCACCAGGAGTGTCCATTGCCCGAGCGCTGCGTCCCACCACAAGCGAGAGGCCGGCGCGGGTGTCAGGACACCGTCAAGTAGTACGTGGCCTTGAGCTGTCCGTTCGTGTAGATGCGGATCTTCCACGTACCGGTGTCGGCTGTGACGATGCGGTTCCAATACCAATATGTGTGGCGGTACGGGCGGTCGAAGGTCCGACCAAGTTCGTACACCTGGGCACCGCTTCCACCTTCGATGGTCACCCTGATCTGATCCCCGGCCCCACCTCCGGCCATGGACAGCCCGACGCCCAACGTATCGCCGACTGCGATCGCGGTGATGTTCTGATCGGGGTCCTTGAGTTGGTCGACGTGGGTGATCGCACCGTTCTTGAGCACGGCGTCCATGAAGGCGAGGGGCGGTGAATAGGACGGATTGGCCTCCCAGAGCCCATCCTTGAAGGGGTCGATGACTCCATTCCCCGCGTCGCGCAGCTCGAAGTGGAGGTGGGGTTGAGTCGAGCATCCCGAACTCCCAACCACACCCAGCCTGGCACCGGCGGCAACCTGCTGACCCACCGTGACGGTTGCCGAATTCCGTTTGAGGTGAAGGTACCTGGCCGACGATCCGTCGGCGTGGAGGATCTCGACGACGTTCGGTGCGCCCACACACGAGGTGTTCCGATCGGGCTCACCGTCGTGCACTCGAGTGACCCGACCCGGCGCGGCTGCGATCACGGGGAACCCATTGTCCATCCAGCGGAAGTTGGGAACGTCGATGTCGATGCCGTTGTGGCCGTTGTACGACTTGGATCCTCCAAGGTAATCCCGAATCCCCGCTCCAGGATCGAGGTCGACGTAGTTGTTGATGACCCAGTCCGTTCCGTACCAGCCTGGCACAGGCCACATGAGCCCGCTGGCGGCGGGCGGCGTCTCCGTGATCCTGAGCGCGAGTCCCCGGGTGGCGACCTGCCCATCGTCACTCGAAACCTGGACTGTAAACGCCCTGTCGCCGACCACGGAAGGCCTTCCTGTGATTGCCCCGGTGGCGGGATCGAGGCTCAGCCCCGCGTGCAACGCTCCCTGCGACACGGTCCACGCGAAGGGGCCGTTACCGCCGGCGCGGAATACGGAAGCGGAGTAGGCCTGGCCCTCCTGCCCGTCGGGCAAGGAAGTCGTGGTGATGCTGAGTCGTGCGTACACGTCGATGGTGAACGCACGGGAAACCGAACGCACGCCGCTCGATACCTGGACTGAGAAGTCCCTGCTGCCCGTTGACGTCGGAGTCCCGGAGATGCTGCCTGTGGACGGATCCAGTGTGAGGCCGGCGGGCAGAGCGCCGTCTACGACCTCCCACGCGTAGGCTCCCTCGCCTCCCGTCGCCTCGAGCGTCTCCTGGTATTCCGCGTCCATCACCCCCGATGCGAGGTCGGCGGTGACGATCCGCAGCGCCTCGTGCACCGTCACCATGGACTGGCCAGAGGCGCTCCCGTCGAACCCCGTCGTCTCGGCCATGACGGTCACCTGGCCTGGTGAGGCTGCCGTGACCAGCCCCTCCGCAGAAACGGTGGCCACGGCCTTGTCGGTCGTTGACCACAGGAGCTCGGCGCGCGGAATCTCGGTGCCGCCCTCGTCGAGGACGACGGCCGCGATCCGCACCGTGTCGTGGGGACCGTACAGAACCGCCGTGCCAGGTGACAATGTGACGGATAAAGGCGTCTGCAGGACCGTCACGGAAACCGTCGCACCCAGGTGGGCGACCGTCACCGTTATCTCGGTGCTTCCTTCAGCTACCGCCGTGACGAGACCGGTGGTGGAGACGGTCGCCACCTCCGGATTCGCCGACATCCACACCAGCGACGGGTTTCCCATGACCTGACCACTCTGGTCGCGGACGGTAGCCGTCAGTTGATGGGTCTCGCCGAGCCACGTCAGCCCGACCGTCGGCGCCGACATCGACACCGTCGTCGGCACCGGCGTCTCTGGTCCGTCCGTACCCGTGATCGATCCGGAGTCGTTGCATGCGATCAGGCCGGCCAGTAGGAGCGGTGAGAGGCGACGGACGTGGCTGGTCTTCACGAGCAGCTTCGATCCTGGGGCCGCGGAGCGGGGGGCACCTCCCCTCCATACCGCGCTCATGAGCATTCTCCCCCTTCCGCGGCCGCCATCGGCCCGCAACCTGGTGTGAGAGGCATCCACCGACCCATCCCGCGACCCGCCGAGCCGGTTCTGTAGGCGTTCAGCCTGCGACCGGGAGCCTCCGAGAATCCCGCTTCCAGGCGAGTATCGGCATGTCAGCGGGTGGGGCGACATACGCCACTTTACGTATGCGTCGACCCGCGCACCGATACCCGATCCGTGGAGTTCGGGGGATGGCGAGGAGGGGAGCGCTGTCGCGCGTTCAGCCGAGGAGAGGCGACGAGTCGTAGCAGGGCCACGGCGAGATGCATGGCCCCCGAAACACCTGCCGCTGGCCGGCCGTAGGGCCCCCTGCCAAACGGACGCAGACGGGAGGGGACTTTGGACGGCCTGACGCAGCAGCTCCGCTACACGCTCCGCAAGCTCCTCCGAGCGCCGGTGTTCACCACCGTCGCAGTCCTGACGCTCGCGGTGGGTATCGGGGCGAACTCGGCGATCTTCTCGGTTGTGAACGGGGTGCTGCTCAAGCCACTGCCGTTCGAGGACCCGGACGCCCTCATCGGCGTGTGGCACACCGCCCCCGGGCTGAACTTCGATCAGGTCAACCAGTCCCCGGCGCTCCACTTCACGTACGCCGAGGAGGGCCGCGTCTTCGAGTCCGTCGGGATGTGGGACGACGGGACGGTGTCGGTCACCGGTCTCGCCGAGCCCGAGCAGATCCCGGCCATGTTCGTCACGCACCAGACGATGCCCCTGCTGCGCGTGCGGCCCGCCATCGGGCGCACCTTCAGCGCGGAGGACGACAGCCCCGGAACGACGGAGACGGTGATCCTGGCCCACGGGTACTGGGAGCGTCGCATGGGCGCCGACCCGGGCGTGCTGGGCACGACCATCTCGATCGATGGGCGTCCCCGCGAGGTGATCGGCGTGATGCCGGAGGACCTCCACTTCCTGCACGCGAATCCCGATGTCTACCTGCCCTTCCGGTTCGACCGCGCCCAGGCGTTCGTCGGGAACTTCAGCTACCAGGCCCTCGCGCGGCTCGCTCCGGGCGCCACGGTCGAACAGGCGAACGCCGACATGGAGCGCATGCTGCCCATCGCCTTCGAGCGCTTCCCGGGACCGTTCACCCTGGCGATGGCACGTCAGGCGGGCTTCGGCGCGAACGCCCATCCGCTCATCGAGGACGTGGTGGGTGACGTGGGCAACGTGCTCTGGGTGCTCCTCGGCACCGTGGCGATCGTGCTCCTCATCGCCTGCGCGAACGTCGCCAACCTGTTCATCGTGCGCGCCGAGGGGCGGCAGCGTGAGATGGCCGTGCGCACGGCCATGGGCGCCGGACGGAGCCAGATCACCGGACAACTCCTGCTGGAGAGCCTGGTGCTCGGCGTCGCCGGCGGCGCGTTGGGCCTCCTGCTCGCCTTCGTGGGCCTGCGCGCGCTGGTGGCGATGGCGCCGGCCAACCTCCCGCGCCTACACGAGATCGGGCTCGATCCGATCGTGCTCGCGTTCACGGTCGGCCTGTCGCTCCTCGCGGGTCTGCTCTTCGGGCTCTTCCCTTCGCTCCGCTTCGGGGCCGCGTCGCTCGTGGGCGCCCTCAAGGAAGGCGGCAGAGGCGGCGGCGCGGGCAAGGAGCAACACGTCGCGCGCAACACGTTGGTCGTCGCGCAGATGGCGCTGGCGCTCGTGCTGCTCGCAGGGTCCGGGCTCATGATCCGCAGCTTCCAGGCACTGCGCGCGGTGGATCCGGGCTTCACCGATCCCGAAGAGGTGCTCACGTTCCGCGTCACCATCCCGAGCGCTGAGGTGCAGGGATGGGAGGAGTTCACGCTCGCCTTCCGAGAGATGCTGCGAGGGATCCAGGCCATTCCCGGCGTCGAGTCCGCGTCGTTCACCTCCGCGATCACGATGGACGGGTGGGACAACAACGACCCGATCGAGATGGAGGGTTTCCCCCTCGAGCCCGACCAGATCCCGCCACTGCGGCGCCTGAAGCAGGTCGGGGAGGGGTACCACGCCACCATGGGCAACCGCGTGGTCGCGGGCCGCGCGCTCACCTGGGCCGACGCGGAGGAACGGGCAGAGGTAGCGGTCGTCACCGAGGACCTCGCGCGGGAGTACTGGGGCGACCCCGGAGCCGCGGTCGGCAAGCGGCTGCGGCTCGCAGCCGGGCAGATGACCAGCTCCTGGTTCGAGATCGTGGGCGTGGTCGGCGACGAGTACGACGACGGCGTCGCGGCCGGATCGGTCCCGACGGTCTACTGGCCGCACGTCATGGACAACCCGTACGAGGAGGGGGTGCGTACGCCGCGCTCCCTCGGTTTCGTGGTGCGGGCGCGCTCGGGCAGCCCCGACGCCCTGTTGCCGCAGGCACGTGAGGCCGTCTGGGCCGTCAACCCGAACCTCCCGATCGCCAACGTACGCACCCTCGCGGAGATCGCCGAAGGACGGATGGCACAGACGTCGTTCACGCTCGTCATGCTCGCGATCGCCGCGGGGGTCGCCCTCTTCCTGGGCTCGGTCGGGATCTACGGCGTGGTCTCGTACGTCGTGTCCCAACGGACCCGCGAGATCGGGATCCGTATGGCCATGGGCGCCGAGCGGGGCGACGTACGCTCGATGGTGCTGAAGCACGCCGGAGTCCTGGCCGGGACCGGCGTCGCGGTGGGGCTCGTGGTGGCGGCGGCCTTGACGCGCCTCATGAGCTCGTTGCTCTTCGGCGTGGATCCCCTGGACCCCATGACGTTCGGAGCCGTGGCGCTCGCGCTGACCGCCGTGGCCGTGGTGGCGAGCTGGATCCCCGCCCACCGGGCCTCGCGTGTCGACCCGGTCGTGGCGCTCCGTTTCGATTAGGCTCAGATTTCGTCCGCGAGCCTCCTTACAGCGGACGGACCCATGCTGGACGTGTTGCGAAGCCCCTGGCCATGGTACGTGGCCGGGCCGATGATCGGACTGGTCGTGCCGCTGGTCTTCTGGTACGGCGGTAAGAAGTGGGGCGTGTCGTCGAGCCTGCAGCACCTGTGCGCGGCCGCGCTACCACGCAAGATCGACTACTTCCACTACGACTGGTGGAAGAAGGGCGCTTGGCACCTGATGATGGCGGCGGGAATGGTGCTGGGGGGCTTCCTCGGGGCGCATGTCCTGTCGGAGCCCGACCACGTGGTGGCGATCACGGACGCCGCCCATGCGGATATCGCCGCCCTGGGCATCACCCGGTTTTCCGGGATGATGCCCGCCGACCTGTTCTCCTGGCGCAGCCTGCTCACCGTTCCCGGCGTTGCGGTGATCCTCCTGGGAGGGTTCCTGGTCGGCTTCGGTGCCCGGTGGGCGAACGGGTGTACGTCCGGCCACGCGATCTCGGGCATGGCGAATCTCCAGCTCTCGTCCCTCGTGGTCGTGATCGGTTTCTTCGTGGGCGGCCTGCTCTCGGCCCACCTCCTGCTCCCGCTTCTCCTGGGAGGCGCAT
>QJYK01000278.1 GCA_003248075.1 Gemmatimonadota bacterium
GATGACTTCGTGCATGCGCTGCGCTCGCTCACCCGACGGCCTGCGGTGACCGTGTTCGCGGCGACGACGCTCGCCCTCGGCATCGGCTCCATGACGGCGATCTTCAGCACCCTGGAGAGCGTCGTGATCAACCCGATGCCGTACGAGAACGGGGGTCGCATGGTCGGCCTCTTCAAGCGCATCGGGAACGCCGACGCCTTCGTGACGCCCAGTCCCGGGGACCTGGAACGCTGGGCCGAGCTCACGGACCTCTTCGAGTCGTTGGAGCCGTGGACGTTCCGGGGAATGACGCTGACCGGCCGGGGGGACGCCCGTGTGCTTCAGGCCGCGCTGGTCAGGCCCTCGTTCTTCGACATGCTCGGGCGGAGCCCCCTCGTGGGTCGAACCTTCGCACCGGACGAGCTCGACGGCGACGGGGCGCACGTCGTCCTGCTCAGTCACCCCTTCTGGCAGCGCGAGCTCGGTGGCTCCCCCGACGCCGTCGGGACACAGCTGAGCCTCGACGGAGAGTCGTGGACGGTGCTGGGCGTCCTTCCTCCGCGCACGTACCTGCCGGGGTGGGGCCTTCGCACGGTCGATCTCTGGAGGCCGCTGGCGGCCAACCAGCTGGGCGGCGCGAACCCAGCGACCGCGCTGCTCCGTGAAGGAGTGACCGTCGACCAGGCGAACGAGGGTCTCGCGGGACTGGTGGGTAGCGGGTCGCCGAGCGCCGCCGGGCACGCGAGCCTCGTCAGCGAGCAGGTGGGAGGATCGGGCATTCGTTCCTACCTTCGGCTCCTCATGGGAGCGGTCGTGCTCCTGCTGCTTATCGCCTGCGCCAACGTGTCCAACCTCCTGCTCTTCAGGGCCGACGCACGCAAGCGAGAGACCGCAGTGCGGGCGGCCTTGGGCTGCGGACGCGGCCGGCTCGCCCGCCAGCTCCTGGTCGAAAGCCTCCTCCTGGCGCTGCTGGGTGGCGCGCTGGGCGTGGCGCTCTCGTACGCCGGGCAGGCGGGCATCCTGGAGATGCGCCCCTCGCAGCTCGACGTCCTCGACCAAGTGTCGGTGAACGCGAAGGTGCTCGGCTTCGCGCTCGCGGTGACCCTCGGCACGGGGGTGCTTTTCGGCGTGCTTCCCGCGTTCACGGCCCTGCGTCCGGAGGTGCTGGAGTCGCTCCGCAGCGGAGTGCGCGTCGAGGGCGACGTCGTGGGTGGGCGGCTACGCTGGCTGCTGGTCTCCGGCGAGGTCGCCCTGTCCTTCGCCCTGCTCCTTGGCTCCCTTTCGGTTCTGGCCACCCTCCTCGACCGGCAGCGCGTCGATCTCGGCTACCGGGCGGACGAGGTCGCGGTGATGGAGATCGAGCTCCCCGCGTGGAGATATGCGTCGGACGAAGAGCGCGAGGCGGTCTTCGGTCAGCTGCGGGACCGGGTCGCGAGCCTCCCGGGCGTTATCGAGGTCGCGCGTGCCTCCGGGGTGCCCCCGAAGGCCGGCATCTGGTTCGGCAAGCTCGAAGTCGAGGGCCGGGAGCCCACGGAGGACACCCAGGTGCTCCACGGGCCCTTCGTGGATGCCCGGTACTTCGAAACGCTGGGACAGCGGATCGTGAGGGGACGTTCCTTCACCGACGAGGACCTCCGCAGCGACGAGGCCATCGTCATCATCGGAGAGGGCACGGCCCGGAGCTTCCTTCCGGATCGAGACCCGATCGGGGCCCGCTTCCGCATGGGTCAGGGCGACGACTGGATGACGGTGATCGGCGTCGCCGCCGACGTTCCGATGGCGGGCCTGAGCAGCGCCTCGACACCGCATCAGTACTATGGTCCGCTGCGAGAGGGGTCGAGCGACGGCGCCTTCCTCGCGCGCGTGGGCGGTGGGCGCGATCCGGCGGCGCTGTTACCCCTCCTGCGGTCGCTGGTGAGAGATCTCGACACGGATATCCGGGTCGATCAGCTGTCCACTGCCCTGATGCTGATGAGGGAGACGCTCGAGCGGGAGCGCTTCGCGACGACGATCATGGCGACCTTCGCCCTGCTGGCGGTGGTGCTGGCGGCGGTCGGACTCTACGGCGTAGTCTCGCAGGTGGTGGGACAAAGGACCCGCGAGATCGGCATCCGCATCACGCTCGGTGCTCGCGGGCCCCGGATCGCGGCGATGGTGCTGGGCAGGGCGGGGGCGGCGACGCTGGTGGGCATCGCGCTGGGAGTCCTGCTGGCCCTCGGCGGCGTGCGCGTGCTCGGCAGCCGCATCGTGGGCCTCGAGGCGAGCACGGCGGGGACGTTCGCCCTGGCTGCCATGGCGCTCACGGTCACGTCCCTGATCGCCGCCTATGCGCCGACGCGCCGGGCCGTGGCCGTCGACCCCGTCGACGCGATCCGGACGGAGTAGGGTGTCCGGCCGGAAACGCCGCGGTCAGCGCATCCGCGAGAACAGGTCGACGTGCGCCTCGACGATGCGCCGTCGAGCCTCTTCGTCGGGCTCGAGCGACCAATCGCCCTCGACGCTGGTCCCCCCCAGGGCGATTCCGTCGCGCCTCGGCGACATGTGCACGAAGCCGCCGGCGACCGGGGACGCGGCCCCGAAGGTCGCATAGTCCACCTCGGCCTGTGGTACGAGAAGCGTGAGCTGGCCCTTCAGGGGCGTCAGCTCGTCGTCACCCACGAGGTCCCGCGCGCCCAGGCCCGTGCAGTTCACCACCACCGGCTCGTCGAGGGAGGCCAGCCCCGCTCGCGACTCGAAGCGCCGAATGACGATGGCGGCGCCCGCCTCGCGCACGTCGTGGACCAGCCGGTCCAGATAGACCGAAGGCTCGATGCGCAGGGACGGGCGCAGCGTGGCGTACGGCGTGGGAAACGGGTGCTCGCCGGGCCCCAGCGTCGCCGAGGCCGTCGCGAGCTCGCTAGGCAGGAGCGTGTCGGCCTCCGCGGAATCGCCGTCCGGCGCGGAAGCACGGAGGGCATAGGCATCCAGCCAGCTGACGCCGTAGCCCCGCCCCACGAGCAGCTGAAGCTCCCTGTAGGCGACCGTCGCGGCCTTCCGGAACTGGGCGTCCCACTCCGGGGTCCGTCGCTCCGGGTCCACCAGACCCGACGTGGGTGTCCAGGCCGCGAGGGACATGTTCGACGTCGTCTCGGGAGGAACCGTCGCAGCGTAGATCGTGACCTCGAAACCGTGTCGCTGGAGCTGCCGAGCCGTCGTGAGGCCGGCGACCCCGCATCCGACCACGGCCGCCGAACGCTCGGGACGAGCCAGCGCCATCTCTGTGGCCATCCGGGCGGTGCCCCACGAGAGGGACATGCCGGCTCCCCCGTGCCCGTAATTGTGGATGAGCAACTTGTCATCGAGACGCTCGCCCCGGAGCACGAATCCAGAAGGCCGATGGGGTCGGAGTCCTACGGTGGTCCGGATGACTCGCTCCCACGACGCCAGAACCGGCGCCAGACGTCGCCGGGGTCGCAACGTCGCGGTGGGTGCCGGACCCCGAACACATCCACCTGCTGCGAGGCCGAGAACGGCGAGGCCGCCCTTTTCCAGGAGCGTTCGTCTGTCCATGGTGTGGAGATCCGGCGCTGAGGAGGGAGGCTAGAGTGCGGGGCGACGGGTCCCGGAGCAAGCCGCGGCCCCGACCGCGGACGCCGACGGGGTGACGCCGCCTCGACTCCCATGGCCACGGCGGACGCGTCGTCACCGATCAACGCCCCAAGGGGAGGTTTCTTGCGACTCCCTCCCCGCTCCGGCATTGTGCCGCGCTCGGCCGGCGCAGACCGGGCGCCGTGGCTCCCACGGTCTTCTCGCGCCGGAACGCTCGATCGGCCCGCTACCCGATCCGTCGTTCCCCTCCGGCGCACACCACCGGAGGGGGCAACGGAACCCTCGTGATGCCGGATGGAGGCCGAGAGCTCGAATTCGCGCTACTCCCGGAGGAGGCGTCCATGCCCCGCTTGCACATCCCCATGGCCCTACGGGCGGCGCTGTCGTCGGCGCTCCTGGCCCTGCTTCCCGCCTCGGCCTCGGCCACCTGGTCCGTGATCGCGGTCGACGTCAGCACCGGTCGACTGGTCATCGCCTCGGCCACCTGCGTGGCCCAGGCGGGCTTCGCCCGCTTCCCAGCGAGGGGCTTGATGGACGTCCAGGCGATCGTGGTTCCCGGGCTCGGGGTCGCCGCCGCCCAGGCCGGAGTGGACCGGACGCGGACCAACCAGACGCTCATCTATGAGCAGCTACGGGCGGGCACCGCCCCGGCGGACATCCTGCAGATGCTCCGCATGGATCCCGACATCGAGCGGAGGCAATTCGGGATCGTGGACATGCACGGTCGATCGGTCGGCTTTTCAGGCGCGAGCAACGGTGCAGCCTCGCTGTCCGAGCAGGGGCGGGTGGACGGCACACAGATCCACTTCTCCGTACAGGGCAACATCCTGGCGTCCGAGGCGGTCGTCCACGATGCCGCACTGGCATTCCGGGCGACGCAGGGCACGCTGGCCGACCGCGTCATGGCGGCGATGGAGGCCGCAGACGCGGCGGGTGGGGACAGGCGCTGCACCTGTGAGACCGAGCCGATCGTGGACGCTCCGTGCGACGGGAAGACCGCACACGTCGCGTACATCCTGGTGGCCGATCGCGAGGACGCGAGCGGCCGCTCGTTCAACGACGGGAGCTACTCGCTGTATCTCAGTGTAACCGACGAGGACATCCTGCCCAGCGAGAACGCGAATCCGGTGAAGACGCTCAGAACGAGGTACGAGACCTGGAAGTCGCGTGGGGTGGCTCGGGGCGGATGATGCCCGGATCGCCGACTGGCGGGAGATTGCGTCCACCGGGTCGGAGATCGATCCCCCTCGGTCTCCTCGCGTTCGCGCTCCTGACCGTCGCGGTCGTCGTGACCCACGGAACCCCCCGTTGGCCGGGTCGGTGGACAGAGGACGAATCGCGGCGACGTCCGACCTCGATCACCCTGTTGGGTACCTTCCCCTCTGTGCTCGTCGAGTCGTCCGGCGTGGCGGTGAGTCGGAGCCAGCCCGGCGTTCTTTGGACCCATAACGACTCGGGAGGCGGAGCGAGGGTCTACGCCACCGACGAGACGGCCCGGGTGCTCGGGGTCTGGAACGTGCAGGGGGCCGACTCGGTGGACTGGGAGGACATCGACCTCGCTCCGTGCCCCCACGAGCCGACGAGGGATTGCCTGTTCGTGGGCGACATCGGGGACAACGACCGACGACGCGAGGTGCTGGGCGTCTACGTGTTCCCGGAGCCGGATCCGGCCGCGGGTGGCGGGGAAGCCGCGGCCCGTCGGCTGCGATACCGATACCCTGACGAGGCCCACGACGCCGAGGCGCTCGCGGTCGCACCCGACGGCGCTCTGGTGATCGTGACGAAGGGGCGGACCGGGACCGCGATGCTCTTCGTGCTCGGCCCCGATGCCGTTCGCTCGGCGCTGACCGTCGACACCGTGGTGACCCTTCCTCCTGGGCGGCCCCTCCCGGTGGTCCCTGACTTCCTCCTCGGTCGTCAGGTCACCGGGGCGGGCTTCGACCGGACAGGCTCGATCCTCGCGGTCCGGACCTACACGGAGGTCTACTTCTATGTATGGCCCGTCGACGACGACTGGACCGAAGCCGCGCCACGCTGCCTGCTGGCCGGGGTCGATCGGATCGGCGAGGGTGTGGCCTTCGCCGGCGACGGCTCCGTTCTGCTAACCGCGGAGGGGCGCCCCGCCACCTTGAACCGGATCCGTTGCCAGGGCCTTCCCTGACCCTCGGCCCGCTGGCGTACGGGGTGCCGATCCGCTAGCGTCGGTGCCGTGCAAGCAGCGAAGCAGTCCCCGATCCGTGCCGCGCGGGGGTGGATCGCGCTGGGCGCCCTTGGCGCACTGACCGCCGCGTGCGTCGGCGGCGACCGCGTCGCGGTGGAAGTGACCTTCCCCGCCGAGCGCAGCGCCGAGCCACTGGACGGCCGCCTCATACTCGTGCTCTCACAGCGTACGGACGGCGATCCGATCACGCATTCCACATACGGCGTCGGAGCTCAGCCCACGTTCGGCCTCGACGTGGAGGGGTGGCGCGCGGGGACCCCGGCGACGTTCACGGACACGGTCTTCGGCTATCCGGTCGCCCGCCTGGGCGAGCTGCCCCCCGGTCGCTACCGCGCGCAGGCGATCTTGAACCGATACCAGACCTTCCACCGATCGGACGGGCACACGGTGAAGCTGCCGCCCGACATGGGGGAGGGTCAGCAATGGGCGTCCAAGCCCGGCAACCTGGTCAGCGAGCCCATCGAGTTCGAGGTCGGCAGCGAGGGAGCGCTCAACCGGATCGCGCTCTCACTCGACCGCGAGATTCCCCCGGTCGCCGACTTCACGGCCAAGGAGACCGACTGGGTCAAATACGTGCGCGTCCGCTCTCAGCTGCTTTCGGATTTCTGGGGAACGGACGTCTACCTGGGAGCCTGGGTCCTGCTTCCGTCGGGCTTCGCCGACCACCCGGAGGCACGTTACCCGCTCACGATCTTCCACGGACACTTCCCGTCGTTCTTCTCGGCGTTCCGGACGGAGCCGCCGGACCTGTCGCAGCCGTGCGTCTACTCGGATCGCTTCCGCGTGGACTGCTACAACCACACGACCGAGGAGGGACAATACCAGGTGTACCAGGACTGGATCTCGCCCGGCTTCCCCCGGCACCTCGTCGTCGAGATCCAGCATCCCACGCCGTACTACGACGATTCCTACGCGGTGAACTCACAGAACAACGGGCCGTACGGCGACGCGATCATGCGCGAGCTGATCCCCGAGATCGAGCGTCGCTTCCGTGGCATCGGCGAGGGATGGGCGCGCTTCACGTACGGCGGCTCGACGGGCGGTTGGGAGGCGATGGCCGTTCAGGTCTTCTACCCCGACGACTTCAACGGGGCCTTCGCCGCATGCCCGGATCCCATCGACTTCCGGGCCTACGGTACCGTGAACGTGTACGAGGACGACAACGCGTACTACCTGGACGAGCCCTTCAAGCGGACCCCCCGCCCCGCCCTCAGGGATTGGCTGGGGCATGTGAGCGCGACCGTCGAAGAGGCCAACCTGTGGGAGCTCGTGATCGGCACCCGAACCCGTTCAGGTGGACAGTGGGACATCTGGGAGGCCGTCTTCTCGCCCGTGGGCGACGACGGATACCCGCGGCGCATCTGGGACAAGGTCACCGGCGAGATCGACCACGACGTGGCCGAGTTCTGGCGCGAAAACTATGACCTGGTTCACATCGTCGATCGGGACTGGGCGACCCTCGGGCCCAAGCTGGCGGGCAAGCTGCATATCTATGCCGGCGACATGGACAACCTGTATCTGAACAACGCGGCATACCTGGCCGAGGCGTTCCTGGAGAGCACGACCGCTCCCTACTACGCGGGCGTCGTGGACTACGGGGACCGCGCCGAGCACTGCTGGAACGGGGACCACACCCGCCCCAACGCGCTCAGCCGGCTTCGCTACGTGCAGATGTTCGCCCCGATGATGGTCGACCGTATGCTGGCAGCGCACCCTCCGGGAGCCGACCTGCGGAGTTGGCGTTACTAGGGGAGCTCTGCACAGGTATGGTACCCTGCGCACATGGGGCTTTCGCGGGTCAGGGGAGGAACGACGCCGAGTCGTAGCAGCGCTGCGGTGAGAAGAGACGATGCATCACCGGCGAAACCCCCATGCGCCCATCGCCGAGGTGGACATGACCTTGCGTGCTCCTTGGTTGGGGCGGCACGGCCCCGTCTCGTTCGTTGGGGCTCCTCGACGTAGCTACGGCTATGCCATCGTCGCCCCGCCTTGGATGCGGGGCCGTGGCGCTCCCAACGCGGGTTGCCATACCTGTGCAGAGCTTCCCTAGGGGAGGAGCGTTGCTCGGGCGGCACCGGGGGCGTGTCACCCCCGATCAAGGGCAAGAAGGAGCGTGAGCATGCGGTTCGTTCTTCTGGCGGGTGCCGTGGTGTTCGCCGTGGTCGGGTGCAGCCGGGAAGCGGTGCCGACACCGGACGAGGCCACCGGAGCGATGACGGCCACGATGCCTGCGGTGGTCCGGTTCGTGGCACGTGACTTTTCCTTCGAGGGTCCGGATACCATCGCTTCGGGCATGGTGACGTTGGTGCTCGCGAACGAAGGCACGACCTGGCACCACCTGCAGGTGGTCCGGCTCCCCGAAGGCATGAGCATGGAGGACGTCCAGGCCGGCATGGAGAACATGGAGCCCGGGGGGTCGCCGCCGCCGTGGATGGCCAATGTGTGGGGGGGCGTCAACCCGCCGGAGGTCGGGGAGGAGGCGCGCGTCACCGAGATGCTGGAGCCGGGAGCGTATGTCATGCTGTGCCTCGTGGACACGCCAGATCACATTGCGCACCTGATGAAGGGGATGATCCGCGGACTGACGGTCACGCCCTCCACCGGAGTGGCGGCGGCGGCACCGCAGGCCGATCTGACCCTGACGCTGGCCGACCATTCGTTCTCCTTTTCTGCGCCACCGACCGCGGGGGAGCACGTCATCCGCGTGACGAATGCCGGGCCGCAGCCCCACGAGGTGGCGTTCGTCAAGCTCCAGCCCGGAAAGACCGTGGACGACATCATGGCGTGGGGGCAGACGTACCAGGGTCCGGCCCCGATGACGATCGAGGGGGGCGTGCCCGCCTTCCAGGTGGGTCAGGATGTGTACGCCTACGTGACGTTCAGCCCGGGAGACTGGGTGGCCCTGTGCTTCGTCGCGGATGCCGGCGACGGCCAGCCCCACATGGCGCACGGGATGATGCTCCCATTCCACGTGAACTGACGGGTATCCCGCCGGCTCACCGCCCGCGGCCGAAGGCGTAGGAGAAGTTGATCAGCGGGACGCAACAACCGGCGTCGCCGTCCCCGGCGGCGCCGGCGACGCCCACGTCCGTGGAAAGCCGGTCGCCCAGGAAGCGGAGACCCCCCGAGAAGACGAGGCCGGTCTCGCCCGGCAGGAAGTAGTTCTCCGTCAGGAGCTTGATCCGCCGGCTCACACGGGTTTCGCCGCCGATCATGGCCACCGGCTGGCTCGAGAAGTCGGCCCCGGAGTAGCCGAACCCCAGCCCCAGGGTCAGCGCGGCGTCCCGAGTGCCGAAGGTGCCCACGCCGTAGGCGATGCCCACGGCGTCCTCGTCCTTCACGAAGAAGGCGAGGGTTCCCACCGACAGCTCGGCGCTCGGGGTGCCTACGAGCCGCAGCTTCGGCGCCACGTAGAAGGGCTCGACCTCACCGATCAGCAACGGCGCCCCGGCGGCGAACGTGAGCCAGTCGGTGATCCCGACCGCGATGAAGGGAAGAACGATGAGGTAGCTGCCGACGTACGCTTCTCCGGCCCGGAGCGAGCGCCCCGTGGCGGTAAAGAAGAGCCGCGTCCCACTGGCATCGTCGGGCCAGTACTCCCCCCGGACCACTTGCCCGGTCGCCCTGCGGATCGTCCGGATCTGCGCACGGTCCATCTCAAGCCGGGCGCCGCCCGACGTGACGATCACGACCCGGTCGCCCTCGGACCCGTCGGCGATGCGGGCGTAGAGGACGGACCCGTCCACGAGCTCGACGGCGTACAGAGTGTCGCTCGGCGCCGGTACGTCGGGCGCTTCCTGAGAAGCCGCCGGGCTTCCGATCATGGACTGGAGCACCAGGAGGATCGGAAGCAGGCGGGCAACGATGTGGCGGAGCGACTGCGGGGACATGACCGTCTCGGGGCGTAGGTCGTCGGTGCGACCTCAACCTGCCCTGGCCGTCGGACGGCGACCATACGCCCTTCTACGTAGGGCCCCGGACCACCGCGTATCCGTCGTCGGGCGCTATCCCCCGCTCACACCCGTCGAGGGTGGTGCCGGCAGCCCGCCGTCGAGCTCGAGGTACACGCGACGGACCGCGATCGGCCCCTGGCCGGCGCGGAGCGACCAGTGCTCCAGCTCGCCGAAGTCCGCCGCCACCACTGCTTCGTCTGCGCTGAGGCCGACGGCGTGCAAC
>QJYK01000080.1 GCA_003248075.1 Gemmatimonadota bacterium
GCCCATCGCCGCCACCGCGGCTTCCGCCCCCTGGATCCAAGCGATCGGACGGGGACGATGCCTCGTGCAGGGATGTTGCCATGGCGCTCCGGCCCCGGAGGGCATCGGGATCCGCTATCGGGTGCCGAACAGTCGGGTGGTGGCATTGGCAGGCCTCGGGGACCGCCCCCTGCATCCCACTCCCCTTTACTCCGTCCTCGCGAACGCGGTGATCGGCGTCCTACTCCTGCGGTTGTGGTGCCTCGGTGCCGCCCTCGGTCTCATCGGAGGGCTGTACCTCATCCTGGCAGGGCTCGCACGATTCGTCGAAGAGTCCTACCGGGGCGAGCCACAGACCCCCGTGGTCGCCGGGCTCCGCCTGTATCAGTGGACCGCCATCGCGTCGGTGCTGGCGGGCGTCGGCTTGAGCGGCCTGGGTGGGTCGCCCACGCCCCACCCCGACGGCTGCTTCTCCCCCGGTTGTCTCGCGGTCGTGGGTGCGTTCGGTCTGCTCGTGACCGGGTCGATGGGAGTCGACCTTCCCGACTCGACGCGGAGATACGCGCGGCTCTCTGGGTAGGCCGTCGGGTCCGGTCGGCTTCCGCACACGCGCAGACGACGGTCGAGCGAGCATCAAATCTCGTTGCCGTCCGCCGCCGTCCGCCGAGCCGCGACATACATGTTACCTGCGCGCTGGGCGCGCCCGATCCACTCCTGCCAGGAGGTTCGACGTGAAACCTTCCGCCACCGCACTCCTTCTGCTGCTCGCGTGGGTGGCGCCCGCCGCCGCGCAGCAGCGACAGATCACCGGAACGGTCGTCGGTCCCCAGAACGAGCCGCTGACCCTCGCGCGCGTCGTCGTCCTCGGCACCGGCGCGTCGGTCGGGACCGATCCGCAGGGGGCCTTTCGCATCGCGGTCCCGAGCGGCGAGGTCCAGCTCCGCATCGAGAACCTCGGCTACAAGAGCGTGACCGTAACCGTTCCCGCGGGCCAGAGCGCCATTCAGATCCGTATGGAGACCGATGTGCTCAACCTCGAGGGCATCGTGGTGACAGGACAGTCCACGAGCGTCTCTCGGCGGAACCTGGCCAACGCCGTCGCAACGGTGACGCCCTCCACCATCGAGAATGCGCCGCCCGCCCAGAGCATCGAGAAGGTGATGCAGGGCCAGATCGCCGGAGCCCACATCGAGCAGAACTCGGGGGCCCCGGGCGGCGGTATCCAGGTACGCCTGAGAGGCGTGTCCACCCTCATCGGCGAGTCGGAGCCGCTGTACGTCATCGACGGCATCATGGTGAGCAACGTCGCGATCGCGTCGAACATCAACGAGGTCTCGGCCGCCTCGGGTGGATCCAACCCGGCTCTGACCCAGGACAACCTGGTCAACCGGATCGCGGACCTGAACCCCGAGGACATCGAGCGGATCGAGATCCTGAAGGGGGCCTCCGCGGCGGCCCTGTACGGGTCGCGTGCCGCCAACGGCGTCATCCTGATCACCACCAAGCGCGGACGCCCGGGAGCGCCGCGTGTCACGCTCACCCAGAGGTTTGGCTACTACGATCTGTCCCGGAAGTTCGGCTTCCGTGAGTGGACGTTCGCCGAGGCGGCCGACGCGTTCGGCGCGTCCGACGTCGCGCAGTACTTCGGCTCGGACGGCAGTCCCCTCGTCAAGCAGGACATGGAAGAGCTGCTTGCGGGGCGAAACGAGCTGTCGTGGGAGACCCTCGCGACCATCAGCGGCGGCAACGACGACACCCGCTACTTCCTGTCCGGAACGTGGTTGCAGGACAAGGGCGTGATCACCAACACGTACTACGACAAGCAGTCGCTCCGCGGTAACCTCGACCAGCGGGTCACCGACAACCTCCAGTTCACGGCAAACGCCAACATCATCCACTCCGTCTCGGACCGCGGGCTGACCAACAACGACAACTCGGGAACCAGCTACTACATGGTCTTCCCCTTCACGCCGAGCTTCGTCCGGCTGTCCGCGAACGCCGACGGCACCTTCCCGTCGAACCCCTTCGAGCGGTCCAATCCGATCCAGACAGCCTCGCTCATGAGCAACGAGGAGGAGGTGTGGCGGACCATCGCGGGCATGAGGGCCACGTGGGACGTCGTCGAGGGGGGAAACAACTCCCTTCAGCTGCTGGGAACGCTCGGCGTGGACTATTTCGAGCAGAAGAACGATCTCTTCTTCCCGCCCGAGCTGCAGTTCGAAGACGACGACGGGCTCCCCGGGACGTCGCTGCTCTCGAACAGCGACAACACCGACATCACCGTCTCCGGCCACGCCGTGTACGGGTACCAGAGTTCCGAGCGCGGCATCACGTCCACGGCCACGGCTGGGATCCAGTACGAGGATCGGGAGCTGAACACCGCCCGCATCTCCTCGTTCGGCCTCACAGCGGGGCAGCCCACGCTGGACGCCGGGGTGGTGACGAACATCCGCGAGGTCCGGCAGCGCATCAAGGATCTCGGATTTTTCGCCCAGGAAGAGCTGCTGCTGCTCGATGAGCGACTCCTGTTCACGGCCGGGATCCGGGCGGACCGAAGCAGCGTCAATGCCGACACGGACAAGTTCTTCATCTACCCGAAAGCATCCGCCTCTTACCGGTTCGACGCCCCATTCGGCGGCGTGGACGCGCTCAAGATCCGGGCGGCGTGGGGACAGAGCGGGAACCAGCCCCTGTATGGCCAGAAGTTCACGCCACTGACCGCGACCAGTAACATCGACGGATTGCCCGGGCTCATCGTGCAGGGCACGGTCGCTGCCGACGATCTACAGCCCGAGCAGCAGTCGGAGATCGAGGCGGGCTTCGACCTCACACTCATGGACGGCAAGGCCCAGTTCGAGGTCACGGGCTTCCAGAAGACGATCACGGACATGCTGCTGCAGCGCACGCCGGCCCCCAGCACGGGCTTCGCCACGGAGATCTTCAACGGGGGCGAGCTGCGGGTCCGCGGGATCGAGCTGGCTCTTCAGGCCACGCCGGTTACTGTGGGCGACTTCTCCTGGATCAGCTCGACGACATTCTACCACGACGAGAGCGAGGTCACCGAGCTCCCTGTGCCCGCCTTCGAGGTCGGGGGATTCGGAACCGGACTGGGCGCGTTCCGTATCGAGAAGGGCGCGTCGGCCACGCAGATCGTGGGAACGATCGACGACGTGGGCACGGTCGAGCGACTGGGGGACGCCACTCCGGACTTCCGGATGGGGTTCAGCAACGACTTCACGTTCGGGAACTTCCACCTCACGTCCCTCTTCGACTGGTCGAAGGGGAACTCGGTGATCAACCTGACACGGCTCCTGGCCGACGCCGGGCAGAACACCGCGGACTATGCCTCTCCCGAGGTCGACTGCCCGGTTCTCGGCGAAAGGGCCGGATCGGGCACGTGTCGCCTCCTCACCTGGGCGGTCGGCGGTGACATCCGTGTCTACGTGGAGGACGCCAGCTACGTGAAGCTGAGGGAGCTGTCCCTGAGCTACGACTTCCCCACCTCGCTGACGAGCCGCCTCTTCGGGTCCGCCGTGCAGAGCGCCAGTCTCACGCTCAGCGGTCGCGACCTCAAGACATGGACCGACTACACGGGCGTGGACCCCGAGGTGAGCAACTTCGGCAACCAGCCCATTGCTCGGAACATCGATGTCGCACCCTACCCCCCGAGCCGGAGCTGGTGGCTGGCGGCGAAGGTGGTGTTCTGATGCGCCCGGCAACCGAAGTGACGAGCCGCGAGACAGGGAGGCGACCCATGATGGCAACGCGCGTATGCTCGCTTCTCCTGGGGGGTCTGCTCCTGGGCGGTTGCGAGGACACCTTCGTGGTCCCGGACCTCAACAACCCGGGGCTCGAGGGCCTGGAGGCGGACCCGACGCCCGCTGGAGTCGTCGACGCGGTTCAGGGTCTTCTGATCGGAGCCCGCAACGGACACACCGGTCAGATCAGCACGACCTCGCACATGGGCATCATCGGGCGTGAATCGCTGGTGTTCGACAACTCCGATCCACGCTACATCGACGAGATCCTCTCCGGAGCCCTGAATGCGGGGAACGGAGGTTTCGGTGGATTCGGATGGGCTCCACGGTACGCCAACCTCCGGAACGCCAGCATAGTACTCAACGCGACAGAGGCGGTGACGGGCTTCACGGACGGAGAGAAGGCGGCGATCCGCGGCTTCGCCAACACGATCGAGGCCCTCGATTTCTACTGGATCATCATGTTGCGCTACGACAATGGCGCCGTGATCGACGTGAATCGGCCGTTCGGTGCGGACCTTGCCCCCATCGCGCCTCGGGAGGCCGTTCTGGACCACATCGAGGCTCTCCTGAACGAGGCGGATGCCGACCTCGCGGTCGCGGACGCATTCCCCTTCCGGCTGACCGGCGGGTTCTCGGGGTTCGACACGCCCCAGAGCTTCCGGCAGGTGGGGCGCGCGCTGAAGGCGCGAGTCCAGGTCATCCGCGGAGAGTACGGCCAGGCGCTGAGCTCGCTCGGTGAGACATGGGTCGGCACTGCGGCTCCTCTGGACCGCGGGGTGTTCCACACGTTCTCCACGAACGCGGGTGACGTGACCAACGGTCTGTTCCAGGGAGCCGACCCCCAGATCGTGGCGCACCCGAGCCTCGCGACGCTGGTCGCGGCCCGGAACGGTGGTGGGGTGGACCTGCGCTTCGAGCGGAAGGTCGCCGCGCTGGCCAACGAGAAGGTCGATCCGAGAGGCGTCCGTTCCGGGTTGCGCTTCACACACTATCCGTCGCTATCGTCGCCCCTGCCGATCATCCGCAACGAGGAGCTCCTGCTGCTCCGGGCGGAGGCGCGGTGGTTCACGGGCGACCAGGCGGGCGCCATGTCGGATCTGAATTTCGTCCGGACGACCTCCGGCGGCCTGGACCCGTTGGCCCAGCCCTCCACCGAAGCGGGATTCGTGGACGCGCTGCTGTACGAACGCCTGTTCTCGCTCCTCTTCGAGGGCGGCCATCGTTGGATCGACATGCGGCGCTTCAATCGGTTGCAGGACGTGCCCAGGGACCGTGCGTCGGATGCCGTACCCACGAGCTTCCCGATTCCCCGGAACGAGTGCATTGCCCGTGGAGTGGACGGGGCCTGCTCGGCCGGGAGCTGAAGTGGGCACGAGCTCGCGGCTCCGCCCGCGCTGAGACACCGCCCCCGGGCCGATGGCCCGGGGGCGGTCGCACGCCTGGCTCATGCGGCCGCGGCGAGCGGCCAGCTGGGTCGAGGATCGGTCAGCCGTCGGACGCTCCCAATCCCATCGCCTCGACCGATAGCCGGGCGAGCTCCGCCCGCAGCTCGTCCCGGACCGACGCCAGACCGGGCTCGTCGAACCGGTTGTCCATCTCGTACGGGTCGGCAGTGAGGTCGTACAGCTCATCCAGGTCCGGGTGGTGCGTCCAGTGGATCAGCTTCCAGCGATCCGTGCGCACGGCCCGGTAATCCATGTCGAGCAGCCACGGCATCGGGTTCTCGTACGTGTAGAACTCCACCAGCAGCGACTGCCGCCAGTCGGCGGGCGGGTCGCCGGCGAGCAACGGCACGAGCGAGCGCCCCTGGATCTGATCGTCCACCGGGACGCGCGCGAGCTCCAGGATGGTAGGCGCGATGTCCACGGAGAGCGCGAGGCCCTCGGGGCGTGATCCGGCGGCCACGAGCGGTGGATAACGCACGAGCAGCGGGTTGCGGATCGACTCCTCGTAGGGGAGGCGGCGTTCGAGGCTCAGACCGTGCTCGCCGAAGAAGAAACCGTTGTCGCTCGTGAGCACGATGACGGTGCGGTCGAGGGTGCCGCGGGCCTCGAGCGCAGCCATGATGCGACCCAGGCTCTCGTCCACCGCAAGGAGCATCTCGGCGCGGCGGCGGATCGTCTCCTCGCTCGTGCCGGGATCGAGGATCCCCCCGAACTGCGCCGTGACGTCCGGGCTCGCGCGGTAGGCGAGCGCCCGCCGGATCGCGGGCATCTCGTCGAGCTCGTCCAGGGACGAGACCACGTTCGCCCGGCGCGTGAACACCTCCCGCTCGTAGCGGCCACGGTGGCGCGGCGCCGGCACGTAGCCCAGCGACGAGCTCGGATCGACCGAGCCGTCGTCGCGCTGCTTCACGTCCGGGTGGACCGCCTTGTGCGCGAGATACACGAGGAACGGCCCGTCGGTCCCGCGCGCCGAGATGAAGTCGAGCGCCCGGTCGGTCAGCAGATCGGTCGTGTATCCCTTCACGACATGGAGCGCGCCGTTCTCGAACAGCTCCGGGTCGGTGGAGCGGCCCTGTCCCGGTAGTCCGACCCAGAAGTCGAAGCCCGGCCGGGGCGTAGGGTCGTTACCCATGTGCCACTTGCCCAGGAACGCGGTGGTATAGTCGTCCGCCTGCATCGCGCGCGGGAACGTCTCGAGCGTGTGGCTCAACAGGTTACGCGCGACGTTGTCGATGACCCCGTGCCGCGACGGATATTGGCCGGTGAGGATGCTGGCCCGATTCGGCGAGCACAGCGGCACCGCGTGGAACGAGTTCGTGAAGAGCGCGCCCTCGGCTGCGAGCCGATCGATGTTGGGCGTCTCCAGGTAGGGGTGGCCGGCGGCGCCGAACTCGTCCCAGCGGAGGTCGTCCACGACGACGACGACCACGTCGGGGCGGGGTGCCTGGGCGAGCGCCGCCATGGCATCTGGTGCCGGGGAGCGGGCGTCGTCCGGCGCCGCCGAGCACGCAAGGCCGAAGCCGAGCATGAAAAGGGCAGACAGGGTTCGCACCGGGCGCACGGACTTCATGAGGCACCTCCGTCGAGGGTCGCCGGGGAGGATGCGCCGCGGGACCCCGGCCGGGCAAGCCGATCGAGGCGGGGGGCTCCCGCCCCCCGCCCCTTCTCAGTCCACGAACGCCCAGAGCCACTCCCGGCTCCTCGCGTCCAAGGCGGACGGCCGCGGTACGAAGTACAGGTCCCCCGCGACGTCCCGTATGAGCAGCCCGCCCCCGGGCGTCTCGCGGGGCCAGTCGTCCAGGTGCGTCTGGAACACACGGGGTCCCTGGCGCGTTTCTACCTTCCAGACGCGGATCTCGATCTCCTCGTCGATCTCGGTGACCGCGGTCACCTCGAGCACGAAGCCGGCGGCCACCAGAGCCTCCTCCAACGCGGCGGTGCTCGCCGCGTCGAGGGGCTCGTCCGGTCCGACGAGCGCGAACTCGTCGTTGTCGGTGTCGCGCAGCGACACGTGCCGTGCCCCCTCCGACCACGGGAAGAGCCTGCGCACGCGCACCGCGCGCTCCTCCTCTCCACGCGTGGCCCAGAGCTGGCCGTCCCTCCTGCGCTCGAGCCGCAGCCCGGCGTCACTGATCCTGACCATCGTCCACCTCCCTTCCGTTTCCAGTTCCTCTCGCTAGATCGCCTTCGCCATCTCCCGCTGCAGCGCGTACAGCCGGCGGTAGATGCCCTTCTCCCTGTCGAGCAGCTCCGCGTGCGTGCCGCACTCCGCGAGCCGTCCGTCCTTCATCACCAACAGCCGTGACGCGTTCACCAGCGTCGACAGCCGGTGCGCGATCGCGAACACCGTCCGGCCGGCCACGAGCCGGTCCATCGCCTCCTGGATCTCCCGCTCGGTCTCCGTGTCCACCGCGCTCGTCGCCTCGTCGAGGATCAGGATCCGGGGGTCGTGCAGGATGGCGCGCGCGATGCTCACCCTCTGCCGCTCTCCCCCCGAGAGCGTCTGTCCCCGCTCGCCGACGATCGTGTCGTAGCCGTGCTGCAACTTCACGATGAAGTCGTGCGCGTTGGCCGCCCGGGCCGCCTCGATCACGCGCCCGAGGCTCGCTTCCGGATGGCCGTAGCGGATGTTCTCCAGCACCGTTCCGTGGAACAGGTACGGGTCCTGGAGGACCATCCCGACCTGGCGCCTGTAGTGCGCCGAGTCGAGCTCCCGCACGTCCACGCCGTCCACGGTGATCCGTCCACCGGTGACGTCGTAGAAGCGCGCGATCAGGTTCACGACCGTCGTCTTGCCGCCGCCCGACGGGCCCACGAGCCCGATCATCTCCCCGGGCTCCACCACGAAGCTCACGCCCCGCAGCACCTGTCGGACGCCGTCGTAGCCGAACGTGACGTCCTCGAACGCGACCCTTCCGCGAACGGGCTCGAGGCGCACGGGCTCTGCCACGTCCACCACCTCGGGCTCGGTGTCCAGGACCTCGAACACGCGGTGCGCCGAGCTGGTCGCGCGGTTCATCGTGCGTGTCATCTGACCGATCACCTCGATCGGGTAGATGAACATCGTCGTGTAGAGCAGGAACGAGACGAACGTCCCCGCCGACAGCGTCGGCACCCCACCGTCCGTGCCCAGCAGGCGCGGTACGGCGAAGGCCCACACGAGCACCGTCGTCGCATGGATCCCGAGCATGAGCGTCGGCCAGAAGGTGGTCCACGACGCATGCAGGCGGTTCGCCTCCTCGGTCACGTCCACGTTGCGCACGCTGAACCGTCCGGTCTCGTGCGCCTCCTGGCTGAACGCCTTCACGACCTTGATGCCCGGCAACGTGTCGCCGAGCACGTCGGTCATGCTGCTCCACTTCCGCCACGTGCGCAGGAAGAGCCGCTCCATGCGCTCACCGTGGGCGAAGATCGCCCAGCAGAAGAGCGGCACGGGCAGCACCATCACGAGGCCGAGCCTCCAATCCAGGCTGAGCAGCACCACCGCGAGCCCCAGCAGCATCACGAGCGACAGCGACACGTCGACCACGCCGAACGCGAGGAACTCCCACAGCCGGTCGGTATCCGAGGTCACCCGCGTGATCAGGCTCCCGGTCTTCTTCCGGCTGAAGAAGCCCATGCTCAGCTTCTGCAGGTGCGCGTAGACTTCGCCGCGCAGGTCGCGCGCGACGAGCTCGCCCACCGTGGACATGAGGCGCAGGCGCACGAGCGCCGCGGCCTGGCGCACCACGTACACCAGGGCCATGGCGATCACGGCCAGCCACGCGACCGACGCACCCTTCTCGACCGGCACGGCACCGTCCTGCACCGGACGCACGACCTCGTCGATGAGGTATCCGGCCAGCCACGGCGGCACGAGGCTCACGAGCGTGATGACCGCGGCCGCCGCGAAGCCCTGGATCAGGCGCTTACGGTACGGCTCCAGGTACGCGAGCAGCCGCCAGAGCACCGCGCGGCGGTTCCCCGCCACGAGCGCCTGCGCCTCGCGCACGGGTGACGCCACCGCACGAGCGTACTCGACGTCCGCGTCGCCCACCTCGACGTCGCGGCCCTCCAGCGCCTGCTTGAGGACGAAGCGCACGTTCTCCACGGCCCGCCGCTGCCGGTGCGTGTAGCGCAGCTCGGCCAGGGGTGGGTCGCCCGCGCCGCCCAGGACGTGCAGCAGCGTGGCGGACAGCCCCGGCTCCTCGCGCAGCGCACGGATGGCCGAGCGCTCGAACGCATGAGCGTCCCCCGTCGCCGCGTCGACCACCGCGACCCGCCGTTCGCCCAGCAACAGCCAGCGCTCGCCGAGATCCATGGCCTCGTCGAGGTCGATCATCGCGTACAGCCGCACCTCGCCGCCCAACGCGTTCTCGCCGGCGGCGCGGATTCGCTCCGGCAGCCGCGTGGGCTGTCCGAGGTACCGCTCGATGATCCTCTCGTCCTGCTTCAAACTGCTCATGTCCTTCCGTCCCCTCCCTGGTGGCCCGCGTCCCGGACCCTGTGCGGCTCGACCGGCCGCGGCTGCGAGTAAAACAAAACCGACCTTCCCGTCGCCCAGGTGTGGGAGACCGGAAGGCCGGTTGGCCGATCGAGAAAGCGGAAACTACGCCTTACTCAGGTTTCTCCCTCCTTGAGCGTCAGGCCCATCGGGCGGCCCCCGTCGACGCCGAGCACATAGCCGACGGGCACAATCCGCCCCCGGGGGGCGGAAATGCCTGCCTGGCGGAGCCGCGGCATCCAAAGGGTCTGCGTGTGGAATCGCATCGTTTCCGTGCGTTCTCCCGAGTGTGCGACGCACCGGCCCTGAGGCGGGTGCGGTGTTTCCGTCCGTGCATCGTATGTACGGGCGCCAACCCGATCAAGTTTCTTGTTCGGAGCACCATGCGCCACAGGTCGAGCGGCTGCTGCCGGCGGGCGGAGCGCGACCGAAGAAGCCCCCTCGGCTGGTCACCCTTGCCCCATCGGCCTCCAGGGGGGACGGGCCGTGCTCGGCACCGCCGGGGGAGCGATCGCGATGGACGGTGGGCCCGGAGGAGAGCCTAGAGGCGTGATCGGCGAGGAGAGAACCCGCGTTGGGAGCGCCACGCCCCTCCCCGATAGCTCTTCTAGCTCCCCATCCGCCGCGCGAGATCGCGGGTCACCGGCCGACGCCCCGCGAAGCCGCCGTCGACTTCGTGCCAGTGCTCGATGCGCGGCTCGTCGACCTTCCAGCACAGGAACACGACGCGGCCGTCCAGCGTCGTGGGAAA
>QJYK01000296.1 GCA_003248075.1 Gemmatimonadota bacterium
CGGGAGTCTCGCGGAGTTTGGGGCGCCACTTGGGGCGACATCGGCGCTATAACCGGACTCCCGGTGCCGATGCGGTGCGTGCGCAGCTCGGAGAGCGCGAGGCCGGTCGGCTCCCCAGGCCGGTGGATCCCGATGCGGTCGAGGTAGGCCGTCAGGTCGAACATCGAGTCGGCGGGGCCGCGCGCGCTACCTGCCGGTCGGCACCAGCCGCTCGAGCTCATCGAGCCAATTCTCGACGACGACGAGGTGGGCGTTGTCGTTCGTCGCGGCTTGGACGCGTCGGATCAAGAGCAAGCGACCATCGGGCGCGACGTGGTACTGTCGCGCGCCGCCGCCGCCGGGGGGCCGGAAATACGCAGTGTCGGGGAAGAGCTCCCGCGGCCGCCCGACGCGCGCGGGCGCACCCGAGGTGACGTCGGCGGCCATGAAGCGGCCCCCGGCTTGGTAGTAGATCGTCGAGCCATCGGAGGACCAGACGGCCCAGCTACCGCCCCCGATGGACACGGGGGTCTTGGCCCCGGGTCCCGGAAACGGCTGCAGGTAGACCTCGTATTGGCCCGACTCGTTCGAGCGATAAGCGAGCCAGCGGCCGTCCGGCGAGAGCGCCGCGTTGCCGAAGTTGAAGTCACCCTGGAGAATGGGCCGCGCCTCGCCACTCCCGTCCGCCGCCACGGCCATGATCTCGACGCGCCGGTTCGGACCCGAGTCGAGGACGCGGATGAAGATCACCGTGGTGCCGTCCGGCGAGATCGACGTCGGATTGTCGTCGGCGTTGTCGACGTTCGTGATCCGCTGAGGCCCGCCGCTCCCGTCCGAGGGAATCGAGTAGAGATTCCCGGGGGAATTCGGAGCGTCTATCGACCGATAGAAGATGCGCGAGCCGTCCGGCGTCCAGATCGGGAGCATGTTCTGGGACCCGCCGGCCTGCGTGAGCCGGAGGGCCGCACCCGAAGCGACGTCGTAAACCCACAGCGCCCACGCTTCCCCGTCGGAGACCGCCACCGCGAGCCGCGTCCCGTCCGGCGAGAGCCTGGGGCCCGCGTACTGGCGGGCCGGAAGCGGTAGAGGCTCCTCGGCTCCGTCCTCGTCGACCCAAACCAGGGACCTCCGCGCCCCAGAGGTCGCCGCTCCAGCCGCCTCACCCGGCAAATAGACCATGAGTCCCTGGGGCGAAAACGCGGCCGTCGGCCGATCGTTGCTGGACATCTCGACGCCTTGGAGCACCACCACGGCCTGCCCGGAGGTCTGGCCGGACCTCGGGTCGAAGGGGATCGCCCAGAGCGAGCCCTGCCGAGCGAACACGAGATGCCCACTCGGCAGGTAATGTGCGGCGTACCCCACGTCGACGATCGTCCGCACCTCCCCGGTCTCCAGCGATAGCATGTCGATCCGACCGGACCCGAGATCAGCGGACCCGAGACCAGACGCGGAAAACATGCTGAACAGGATGGCTCGCCCTCCCGGGAGAGCCTCCGGAAGGAAATGGGCCGTGCCGGGCTCGGCCTGCGTGAGCTGAACCGGCGTTCCTCCGGCTTCGGGCACGCGGAAGAGCGAAGGGTTGGGGCCGCTGGAGAAGACGATCGTGCCGTCGTCCAGCCACGTGCCGCCCAACGGGGGGGCCCCGAAGGGGGCCAGCACGATGGCCTGGCCGCCCTGCACCGAGATCTTCTTGACCTCACCGGCCACGGGGTCGAGGTAGCCGATCCACTCGCCGTCCGGAGAAAAGAACGGCGACCACACCACTCCCGTCCCCGCAAGCACACGCGTTTCTGTCTGATCGAGGGAACGAACGTGCAAAGAAGATTGGGACCCGATCACGGCCGCGTAGGCGATCTTGCTTCCGTCGCGCGAGATCGCGAGCTCCGCGCTGGCGTTGAAGATGGGCATCGGTGCCAAGGCGCCGAGCCCCAGCTCGAAGCGCCGGTTGAGTGGAGCCGCCTCGCTCCCTCCTCGCGTCAGCGACCAGGAGAAGGCGAGCGTCATGACGGCGGCGATTCCACCCAAGGCCTTCGCCACCGGGGTCCACTGCCCTCGGGCGGACGCCGCGCCCGCCGCGAGCTGCACGCCATGCCGGAACCCCAGCTCGCCCAGCGCCTTCGCGAGCTCGCTCGCACTCTCGAACCGGTCCGCTGGCACCTTCTCCAGCGCCTTCCGGATCGCGGCGTCCACGTTCGCCGGAACCGTGCGCCGGTGCTTCGTCACCGGATCGGGCTCGCCCGTGACGATCTTCCCGAGCACCGCCTGAGGCGTGCTCCCCGTGTACGGCGGCTCGCCCACCAACATCTCGTACAGCACGCATCCCAACGCATAGACGTCGGTCGCGGCGCCCACGTTCATGTCGCCCGTCGCCTGCTCCGGGCTCATGTAGTGCGGCGTGCCGAGCGAGAGGCCCGTCTCCGTCAGGCGTCCGGCGCCGCCCTGCGTCACCGCCAGCGCGATCCCGAAGTCGCTGACGAGCGGCTCACCCTTCGAGAGCAGGATGTTCGCCGGCTTGATGTCCCGATGAACGACGCCGCGCTCGTGCGCGGCCTGGAGCGCACCCGCCACCTTCGTCGCGATGCTCACGGCCTCGCCCACCGCGAGCTGCCGCTCCCGGTCGATCTTATCCCGCAGCGTCTCCCCTTCCACGTACGGCATCACGTAGAAGAGCAGCCCGTCCGCCGCTCCGGAGTCGTGCAGCGGCAGAATGTGCGGGTGCTGCAGGTTCGCCGTCGTCTTGATCTCGGCCAGGAAGCGCTCCGCGCCGATCACCGCGGCCAGCTCCGGCTTCAGGACCTTGAGCGCGACCTTCCGGTCGTGCTTGAGGTCCTGCGCCAGGTAGACGGTGGCCATGCCGCCCTCGCCGAGCTGGCGCTCGATGCGGTAGCGGCCTTCGAGGGCAGCGTTCAGGCGGGTGATGGGGTCGGTCACGCGGCCAAGATCCTACCCGCGCGACCTGGCTGCAAGCGATTTCGGGGCGACATCGCCTCGCGTGTTGCCGAGTGTGGCCCTGCGCGTCACGCCTCGCTTCGGCCACCCAACTCGACGCAACGAAAAAGCCGGAACCCCAGATCGCG
>QJYK01000111.1 GCA_003248075.1 Gemmatimonadota bacterium
GTCCGGCGCCGCGAGCCGCGGAGGCCTCCGGATCCGCCCGGATGCCCTCCTGGAGCCAGATCGCCGGGTGCTCCGCACGGGAAGCGGCCTGCTCCACGAACTCCCCGGCCTCCCCGGGGGGCCTGAAGATCACGACCAGGTCCACCGGGTCGTCGACCTCGTCGAGGGAGGCCCGCGCCTTCCTGCCCAGGAGTCGATCGGCGTGGGGATTGACCGGAACGATCTCGTAACCGTGCGCCGCGAGGTACGAAGGAACGCGGCGAGCCGCCTTGTGTGGGTGGCGCGAGAGGCCCACGACCGCCACACGGCGCATCGTCTCGAAGAGACGCTGCAGATGCTCGGCCGACGGGTTGTCGCGGTCCGAGCTCTCACCCAGGAGCAGGCGCACGGCCTCGAGAGGGTCCATGGCGAGCGACGATAGGAGCCGGGCGGGTGGGGGAGCAACGGGGTCGGTTGCCTCGACCCCGTGATCCGTGCGAACATCCTGCCCGAAATGCGCCCTCCACGGCGAGGACGCTGGGAGATCGAGGGAAGCGAAATGGAGATCGCAATCGGCGTGGTCGCCGGGCTTGTGCTGGGCGTCCTGGGGCTCGTGGTCGGCCGCTCTCGGGGCGCCGCCGCTGCACGGCGTGAGGGTCGCGAGGAGGGGTACGCCGAGGCCAAGGCCGAGACGGAAGCCCGTATCCGAGCCGCGGCGGAAGCGGTCTCACGCGGCCGGATCCCTACCGACGCGCCGCAGGGGAGCCCGGAGTCGGAGCTGGGCCGCGCCCTCGAGGCCGGTTGGGCTCCACGAGAGGTCGAGCGTGAACGGGCGCTCGAGGAGGCCTTGGCCCGGCTGACCGGCTTCCTCGATCGTGCCGTGCGGGCCCCGTTGTCCGATACCACGGACCAGACGAGCGCCGAGGAGCTGCGCGACCGCATCGCGCGAGCGCTGGGCTCTCTGGAGGACCTCGAGTTCTTCCTCGTGGAGCCGGCGCTCGACGGCAGGAGCCGGGACCTCCAGTCCCTGGTCCAGCAGGTCACGCACGAATTCGCGCAGGATCAGGGCGTGATGGTCCGCGCCCGCCTCGACGACAGACCGGTTCGCGCCGTGGTCAACGACCAGGCGTTCCTGGACGCGCTCTATCTCGTGCTGCACAACGCGGGGCGCTTCGGGCACGCGTCCACCGTGGACGTCACGGTGCTCGCCGAGGGCCCGCGCGCCGTCGTCCGCGTCCGCGACCGTGGGCCGGGGTTCAGCGAGGAGGCGTTCCGTCGTGCCTTCGACCCCTTCTACTCGACGTCCGACGAGGGCCTGGGGTTGGGTCTACCCCACGCGCGCAAGACGATCGAGCGGATGGGCGGACGGATCGAGCTGCGCAACGCCCCCGATGGCGGCGCGGAGGTCGAGGTCTCCTTCCCCTCGGCCTGAGGGGCCGGGCCGGGCTCCCCGCACGCGCGGCGCTCCCGTCGCAGCGTGTCGGCGATCGGAGCCTTCCTAGGCGACGTATCCGAAGATCCGGTACAACATCAGGTAGACGACCAGCCCGGTCACGGAAACGTAGGCCCAGATCGGGAACGCCCAGCGCGCGAGGCGTGCGTGGGCCGAAAAGCGCCGGCGACGGACCAGCCAGAGCAACCGGATCAGCAGGGGGACGACCGCCACCGCCAATGTCATGTGGGAGAAGAGAATGGTCAGGTAGGCCACCTTCGCCAGCCCGCCCCCGGCGAACGTGTGGGTTCCCGTGAACGCCACACGGGTCAGGTAGAACACCAGGAAGAGGGCGGAGGCACCGATGGCCGTCACCATCGCGGCGCGATGCCTTCGGACCTTCCCCCGCCTTATGGAGAGATAGC
Organism: Gemmatimonadota bacterium; assembly: GCA_003248075.1. Classification (GTDB taxonomy): domain Bacteria; phylum Gemmatimonadota; class Gemmatimonadetes; order Longimicrobiales; family Gaopeijiaceae; genus SZUA-318. Next base: position 1,837 of record QJYK01000111.1, read on the forward strand.
CGAAGAGCAGGGCCAGTGCGCTCGTCGCGTTCAGGGTCGCGTTCACGAGCGCCAGCGCGTCACCGAGTGCCGACCGATCCATGATCCGTGGCCGGTTCGTGCTACGCCGGGCTGGCCGCGCCCTTCTCGGGTCGGGGCGCGGCCGGCACGGAAGATGAGGCCATGGACGCGAGGTGGACGAGGGACGCCAGCAAGGAAGCGGCGACGAGGGTGTGCAGCGACACGGGCACCACGGCGAGGCCCGTGAGCACCGAGACGACGCCCAGAGTCAGCTGGATGAGCGCGAGCCCGGCCGCCCAGGCCGCCCAGCTGCGTGCGGCCCGCGGGAGGCCCGCGCGCGCGGTCCACCACGCCAGCGCGATAGCGGCCAGCACCACCCCCACGCCCAGAAGGCGGTGAAAGAAGTGGATTGCGATCAGCTCGTTGCCCAGCGGCGGCACGATCCGCCCGAGACAGAGGGGTACGTCGGGGCACGCCATGCCCGCATCCATGTGGCGGACCAGACCACCCAGAACCGACTGGGCGAATACCAGCCCCGCGACGAGTGCCGCCAGCAGGCGGGTTCGTGAGGCCGGCGGGGACGGCATCTCCAGCCGGGCACCCGACGTGACCGAAGCGAGCACGGTGGCCAGGCTCAGGAAGAGCAGGGCGAGACCGAGGTGGGTGGTCGAGACCAGGTCGGGGAGCCGGAAGATCACGGTCAGGCCGCCGAAGACCGACTGCACCAGGAGAAGCCCGATTCCCGCGACCGCGGCCCGGAACAGCCTGGGGTCTGTCCGGTCGGACTCGCGCCGCACCAGCCATGTGGTGAGCAGCCAGATCAGAAGGAGGCCTCCCGCGACCAGCCGGTGCAGGTGCTCCCAGAACACGCCTCCCTTCATCTCGGGCATCATGGTACCGAAGCAGGTCGGCCAATCAGGGCAGGCGAGGCTCGACTCGGTCGCGTGGACGACACTTCCCAGGAAGAGGAGGGCCAGGGTCCAGGCGACGGAGATCTTGAACGCCCGAGGGTGAAGCGTGCGCATGGTGGCGTCGGATGAGTGCTTGGGTCGGGGTCGGTTACCCGAGCGACAGGGCCGGGTGCCGCCGGCTCGCGCCCCGGCCGGCCGGCCCTATCTTACCGAGTCGCCTCCCGATCCCACCCAGGTACGAGCCCAGCCGATGCTCCGAGAGCGCCTGAACCCCGCGCGCGCGGTTCATTTCCTCAGGCGTCTCGCCCCGCGGCTTCGACCCCACCGAGGCGCGCTGGCGGTGGCCTCGGTCCTCATGCTCTGCGGTGCCGCCATCGGGCTCATCTTCCCGTTGGTGGTGCGCGAGCTCCTGGATGCGGCGTTCCTCGAAGGCGATGCTCGCCTCTTGAATCGCGTGGCGCTCGGCCTACTGGGTCTGTTCTCGGTGCAGGCGCTCATCAACTTCGGCCAGAGCTACCTGACCTCGTCGGTCTCGGAGCGGGTCGTTGCCGAGTTGCGCAAAGACCTGTTCGGGAGTCTCGTGCGGCAGTCGGCCGGGTTCTTCGCCAGCCGACGCGTGGGCGAGCTCAGCTCGCGGCTGGCCTCCGACGCGGCCTTGGTGCAGAACGTCCTTCGCTTCGGCATCCCGGAGCTCGTGCGTCAAGGAATCTTCCTGGTGGGTGCGCTCGGGCTCGTCACCGCCACGAATCCGCGCCTGACACTCGTCACGCTGACCGCGATTCCCTTCGCCGCCCTGATCGCGTGGTTGTTCGGTCGCCGGGTGCGACGGATGAGCACGGCCATCCAGGATCGGCTCGCCGGTGCGGTCGCCAGAGCCGAGCAGGTCTTCACGCAGATCCGCACCGTGCAAAGCTTCACGCGGGAGGGCTGGGAGTCGGGTCGCTTCGCGGAAGATGTCGACGCCACGCGCGACGGCGGCATCCAACGGGCGTACGCGCGTGCGTCCATGGTGGGTGCGGTGACCTTCGCCGCATTCGGCGCGATCGTGCTCGTGCTGTGGGAGGGAGGTCGCCTGGTCCTGTCCGGCGTCCTCACCCCGGGCACGCTGGTGGCTTTCCTGCTCTACGCGGTCACGATCTCGGGGGCCATCACATCGTTGGCCGGCTTCTACGGGAACCTGCAGGAAGCCGCGGGGGCGGCCCAGCGCATCTTCGAGCTCATCGACCGGGAGCCCGAGCTGCGTAGCCCCCAGCACCCCACCGCCATGCGACGACCGGTGCGTGGCGTGGTGTGCTTCGAGCGGGTCACCTTCCGGTACGGCCCCGAGCTTCCGCTCCTGCTCCGGGGCGTCGACCTGGAGCTCCGGGAAGGTGAGACGGTGGCGCTGGTGGGCTCTTCGGGAGCCGGGAAGAGCACGTTGGCCGCGCTGCTCCCGCGCTTCTTCGACGTGGAGGCCGGACGGGTCACGGTGGATGGCATCGACGTGCGCACCCTGGCGCTCGAGGAGCTCAGGGGAGCGATCGGCATGGTGCCCCAGGAGCCGATGCTGTTCGCAGGCACGGTGCGCGAGAACCTGCTGTACGGCAATGCGTCTGCCACAGAAGACGAGCTGAAGGAAGCGGCCCGGGCCGCGCACGCGGACATCTTCGTGCACACGTTCCCGGACGGGCTCGATCAGGTCGTGGGGGAGCGCGGCGTGACGCTGAGCGCCGGCCAGCGCCAGCGTCTCGCCATTGCGCGCGTCATGCTCGAACGGCCGCCCATCCTGATTCTGGACGAAGCGTCGAGCAGCTTGGACGCGGAGTCGGAGCGGCTCGTGCAGGATGCGCTGGAGCGCCTCATGAAGGGTCGCACGACCCTGGTGATCGCCCACCGTCTCTCGACGGTCATCCGCTCCGACCGCATCCTCGTCCTGGACGAGGGTGTGATTTGCGACGAAGGGTCCCACTCCGAGCTGCTCGATCGGAGCGAGGTCTACCAGCGGCTCTACCGCCGTCAGTTCGAGGATGCCGTGGCCACGACGAGCGCGGTTTGACGGCTGCGAAGCGACGCGCGCTTCCTGGAGGATGCGGATGGCGAAGAAGCGGACTCACCTGATTCCACACGCGATCAACCCGCTCCGGCGCATGAGGGTGGTGGGTCGACTGGTGCGCCGCGTGGTCAAGAAGCCCGGGTCCTCTCCGGGCATCGTCGTCCATACCGGCGAGCGGAAGGTCGAGAAGGTCCGCATTCGCTTCCTCGACTTCGACGATCAGCACCTCAACGACGCGGAGCGGCCCACGATCGACGAGTGCCTCGACCTGAGGGACCTCCCCACTGTGAGCTGGATCAACGTCGACGGCCTGCACGAGGTCGACCTGATCCGGCGGCTGGGAGAGCGGTTCGGGTGGCACCCGCTCGTGATGGAGGACATCGCGTCCACGGGACAGCGTGCCAAGATCGAGGAGTACGCCGAATACGTGTACGTGGTGCTGCCGATGCTGTCGTGGAATGCCGAGCGGGGCCACGTGGACGCGGAGCAGCTCAGCCTGGTTCTGGGTGAGAACTACGTGGTGACGTTCCAGGAGCGCTACGGGGACGTTTTCGAGGGCGTGCGCGAGCGCATCAGATCGACGGGGACGCGAATTCGCGCTCGGGGGCCCGACTATCTGGCTTACGCGCTCATCGACGCGGTGGTCGACCACTACTTCCAGGTCCTGGAGACCATTGGAGACCACACCGAAAGGCTCGAGGAGCAGGTGCTGGACGAGCCGCGCGAGGAGATCATGCACGAGCTGCATCATCTCAAGCGCGAGCTGATCACGGTGCGGCGGTCGATCTGGCCGTTACGGGAGACGCTGGGATCTCTCCAGCGCAGCGAGACGAAGCTCTTCACCGACCAGACTCGTCTCTTCATCAGGGACGTCCACGACCATGCGGTGCAGGTGCTGGACACGCTGGAAGCGCTCCGCGACGTGGTCGGTGGAATGATCGACCTGTACCTGTCCTCGGTGAGCTTTCGAACCAACGAGATCATGAAGGTGCTCACGATCATGGCGAGCATCTTCATCCCCCTGACCTTCCTTGCCGGGGTCTACGGGATGAACTTCGATGACATGCCGGAGCTGCACCTGTCCTGGGCGTATCCCACCCTCGTCGGTGTCATGATCGTGGTCGCCGCCGGTATGGTGTTGTACTTCCGTCGGAAGGGGTGGCTCTGAGCGCGGCAACGGTCGTAAGATCGTCGGTCGGCGCATCACGCACGGCTCCATGGGGACGATCATGAGACGCATCGAAGGGTGGGCCCTCGTGCTCGCAGCTGCCCTGCCCGCGTGCTACAGCTACAGGCCCGCGAGCATCCCGGAGGTTTCGCCGGAGCAGACCGTGCGCGTCCGCCTCGCTCCAGGTGAGGCCGGCAGGCTGTCGGAGTACGTGAAGGCCGAGTCGCGCACCATGGACGGGACCTTCCTCGAGGAAGGGAGGGACTCGGTGATGATGGAGGTGGCCAGCTTTTCGGAGTTGGAGGGCACCCGGGTCCAGACGTTCCGTCAACGTGTGAACATCGCACGGGCGGGGATCCTCGACGTCGAGCTCAAGCAGCTCGACCGACCGAAGACCTACCTCGTGACCGGCCTCGCCGCCGCGGTGGCCGTGTTCGTCGCGATCGACAAACTCACGGGCAACAGGGGGTCCGAGACGAACCGCCCGGTACCCGGTCCCAACGACGCGCGCCGGTCGCGGCTCCTCCTGAGGATCCCGCTGGGGCGCTGAGCAGCGCTCAACTCGAGAAGGTGAAGCCGCAGCGGTCCGGAGGCGTCTCCGGTCCGAGCACGGAAGCGGAGGCACTCCGGGTCACGATACGGATCACGCCGTTCGCGCCCTGGTTCCCATAGGCCCAGCCCCCTGCGGCGCCCTTGGACACCTCGATGCGCTCCACGTCCTCGATGTTGATGGCCGAGAGCGCCTCGAGAGAACGCTGCGGGAGAGGCACGCCGTCGACGACCACGAGGGGCTGGACCGGGCCCTGCACGGTGGCCGATCGCCTGCCCACGAGCCGTTGGCTCGCCCCTGGCTCGTTGGATCCCTGGCCGACCATCTCCGGGGCCACCAATCGGATCGCGTCCTGCAGGGTCTGGGAGTGGCGTCGCCGGATGTCCTCCCGGGTCACGACATGGGTGGCGTCGCCGCTCCTGCGGGCCCCGAGGGTCCACCCGGCGAGGCGGTCCTCCACGTCCTCGGGAAGCTGCACGGTCAGGCGCACGCTCAGCTCCGTCCCGGCCACCACCTCGACCTGCCCGAGTCCCGTATGACAGCCGGCGGCGACCGCGGCGATGCGGTACGGCCCCGCACGCACCCCGGTGATCACGAACGCGCCGTCGGCGTCAGCGAACACCCGGACCCCTGCGTCGAGCGCCACGAGCGCGCCCGGCAACGCGATCCCGTCGCGCGCCGTAACGACCGTGCCCCGGAGGGTTCCGGTGCCTTCCTGGCCCCCGAGCGCGGTCGGGGCCGGTGGGAGTAGAACGGTCGAGAACGCCAGCGCGCCCAGGAGTCCTATTCGACGAGTGTTCATTTTCGATCTTCCCAAGCATGCCCGGACGGTTCCGTCGGCCCGGGATCATCAAGGTATACGGTGGGAGGCGGACGCGGGTGACAAGGGGGAGGTGCGGCGCCGGGCGCGGGACTGGTAGCTTTCCGTGGCTCGCCCGGATCCCCTGAAGGAGGTGCTCGTGAGCGCCAACGTCGTCCGTCGCGTCACCGCCCTTGTCGCGCTGCTCCCGGCCGTGGCCTGCTCGAGCATCGACCCCATCGAACGGGGGCCGACCACCGTAACGCTGACCGCGGACCGTCCGGCCGCGGCCACGGGTGAGGACATCGAGTTCTCGTTCTCCGGCACGGGCTCGTCGATCAACGCGCTCCAGCTGGACTACGGAGACGGCGCTTCCGAACGCGTGGAGGCATTCGGCGCGACCACGATGAGTGGCCGCCGGACCCACGCGTACACCGAGCCGGGATCCTACACGGTCACCGCCACGCTGGAGGATGCCTTCACGGGCAACGTCTCCGACGACCTGACCGTACAGATCAACACCCCGGCAGGCTCGCCGGGTAGGCCGTGATCGTGTTGACAATCGGACGCGTGGCGGCGTAAAGTCGCCCCGACCGACCGATCGGAGCCCGTCGCGACAGCAGACGGGCGATCAAATAGACGAGAAACGCGCACCGGGTGTGGCCGCGCTTGTCGTGGTGGCATCCACCGCTGGTCGCGCGACGCGGGCGGACGACGTGCGTCTGCCGTGGCGTGGCCGAGGGCCATCCCCGAGATGGCCAGGATCTCTCGTACACGGAGTGACACATCCATGAACCACCCATCGTTCGTCCCCACCAGGGGGCGAGGGGCTCGGTCGTGCACGTTCTTGTGCGCTGCCGCGGCTCTCGCCCTCTCGGTGTCGAGCCCGGTAGATGCCAGGGCTCAGAACGGGACCATCACCGGTTCCGTGACGGACGCGTCCAGCATGCGTCCGGTCGGGTCGGTGCAGGTCTACCTGCTCGACTCGTCGCTGGGAACCCTCACGAACCAGGCGGGCCGATACCTGATCCTCAACGTTCCGGCGGGCACGTATCAGGTTCGTGCCGAACGGATCGGCTTCGCCACCGTGACCCAGCAGGTCACGGTCACCGCGGGACAGACCGCGACGGTCGACTTCCAGCTCGAGACCGCCGCGCTCGGCCTCGACGAGATCGTCGTCACCGGGACGGCCGGCGCCGCGCGGCGCCGTGAGGTCGGCAACTCGATCTCGCAGGTGAACGTCGCGGACATCCCCGAGACGCCGCCGAGCGTCGACAACATGCTTTCCGGTCGAGTGCCGGGCATGATGGTCATGCAGGGCAGCGCCTCGGCCGGCTCCGGCTCGCAGATCCGGCTCCGTGGCAACGTGTCCGTGGCCATGAGCAACCAGCCGATCATCTACATCGACGGCGTGCGTGTCCGTTCGGACGGTCTGGCGATGAACGTGCCTCCGGCTGGCTCCAGCCTGCGGAGCAACAACGACATCGTGAGCCCGCTGAACGACATCAACCCCGCGGACATCGAGCGGGTCGAGGTGATCAAGGGCGCCGCGGCGACGACGCTGTACGGCACCGAGGCGGCCGCAGGCGTGATCCAGATCTTCACCAAACGCGGACACACCGGCACGGCGCAGTGGACGGCGCAGGTCGACCAGGGCTTCAGCTACGTGCTGCCCTTCGGCGTGGACCCGGCCAGGCGACCCCCGAGCGAGCCGGCCGCCACCGAGCCGGGCGGCACCTCGGACTACCTCTACATCAACCCCTGGCTGCGGACCGCACACAAACAGCGGTACTCGCTGTCGGTGTCCGGAGGCGGGACGAGCCTGCAGTACTTCGTCTCCGGGTCGTATCAGGACGACGAGGGCGTGCTCCCCAACGACTACGAGCAGAAGGCTGTCGTGCGGGGGAACTTCACGTTCTCGCCGATCGAGAACCTCCAGATCCAGTGGAACACCTCGTACACGAACGACAACCTGGATCTGACCCCGGTTGGGAACAACGCGCAGGGCATCACCCTGAACGCGTACCGTCGCGACAGGAACTACCTGCGTGCGGAGACCCGCGAGGCCATCGATCCGCTGCTCTCGTTCCAGATCAACACCCAGCTCGACCACCTCATCTCCGGCATCGCGGCGACGTGGAGCCCCACACAGAGCTTCACGAACCGGCTGAGCGTCGGCTACGACCAGATCCAGCAGGACAACCGCAACTTCCGGCCGTTCGGCTTCGTGCTGCAGCCGGAGGGCGTCCTCTCGGACCGACGCTACGAATACTCGACACTGACCGTCGACTACGTCGGCTCGTACGACTTCCAGCTCCCCAACGACGTCCGCTCGAGCCTTTCCTGGGGTGGTCAGAGCGTGACCACGGACCGACAGGAGACGTCGGCGTACGGCCAGGACTTCCCGGGCCCGGGCGAGCCGGTGGTGTCTAGCGGCGGCACGACGCTGGGCTTCGAGGACCGGACGAAGGTCGTCAACGCCGGCTTCTTCGTGCAGAACCTCTTCGACATCAAGAACCGCTACTTCATCACCGGCGGCGTGCGCGTCGACGGCAACAGCGCCTTCGGCGAGAACTTCGGCCTCGAGGTGTATCCCAAGGTCAGCGTGTCCCACATCATCTCGGACGAGGAGTTCTGGCCCGAGGGGTGGGGGCAGATGAAGCTTCGCGCTGCCTGGGGTCAGTCGGGCCGCGCGCCCGGCGCCTTCGACAAGGTGCGCACCTACGATCCGGTCGGCTGGGGCGGCGTGCCCGCGTTCCGGCCCCTGAACGTCGGCAACGCCGACATCGGCCCGGAGCGCACCGCGGAGATCGAGTTCGGCTTCGACGCGTCGATTATCAGCAACCGCGTGACCGCCGAGTTCACCTGGTACAAGCAGACCACCTCGGACGCGCTGTTCGACGTGCGGCAGATCCCGTCCAACGGCTTCCTCAGCTCGCAGCTGGCCAACATCGGCAAGCTCGAGAACAAGGGGATCGAGCTGAACGTGAACGCCGACGTCCTCCAGGGCGAGTCGTTCAACTGGCGCCTGGGCGGCAGCGTGTCCACGAACAAGAGCAAGGTGCTGGATCTGGGCGGTGCCCCGGCGTTCTCGCTGGGTGACTTCGGGTGGGTCGTCGAGGGCCAGCCCGTCCCTGGGATCCGGGCCAACTGCGTGGAGAACCCGGACCAGGCCGGGGTGCCGATCATCAAGCAGGACTGTGACATCGGCCCGAACCTCCCGACCCTGATCCTGGGCGTGAACACGGCGCTGGACCTGCCCGGTGGGATCTTGCTGTCGGCCCGCGGCGAGTATCAGGGCGGGGGCTACATGTACGACGGTGCCGCCTGGAACGCGGTGCGCCGGTCCGTCCGCTGGCCGGGGTGCTTCGACTACTACAAGATCGAGGAGACCCAGGGCGCCGACGCAGCCCCGGCGCTGCAGCGTGCGCGCTGCGACCTGGACTACTCGCAGGATGATTTCTTCGTTTATCCTGCGAAGTTCTTCAAGGTGCGTGAGGTGGCCTTGCAGGCCCCATTGCCGGAGTCGTGGGTTCCGGGGGCGAGTCGGGCCACGTTCACGATTTCCGGTCACAACGTGTGGAAGTGGGTGACCGACGAGTTTCCGGTGTTCGAGCCCGAGATGGGCACCAATGGCGGGTACAACGAGCCGGTGCGCGCGATGCTCGAGCACGTGCCGCCGCCGGCGACGTACACCTTCTCCCTCCGGGTCGTCTTCTAGGAGCACTGACATGAGAATCGAGAACAGCAAGACGTTCGCGATGCGGTCGCTCCTGGTGGCCGGCGCGGTGGCGCTGGGAGCGTGTGACACCAGCGTGACCAACCCCGGGCCGGTCCAGGACGAGTTCCTGAACGACCCGGAGTCCCACGAGGCGATCGTCAACGGAATGGGACGCGCCGTGGCCGAGGCGCTCAACTGGATCGGCTACACGAGCGCGGCCGTGACCCGGGAGATCCACCCGTCTGGGTCCACGGGGTCCTTCGGGATCACGATCTTATGGCAGCGCGGTGAGCTGCAGCCCGACGACGACGACCTGGACACGCACTGGGAGCAGGCTCAGCGTGCGCGGTGGTTGGCGGAGAACGGAACGGCCCGGATGGAGGAGGTCGGCCCCGCGAGCCAGACGCTGCTCGCGCAAGCGTACCTGTGGAGCGGGTATGCGAACCGCATCCTGGGCGAGAACATGTGTGAGGCGGTCATCGACGGCGGAGCACCACAGCCGAGGTCGGAGTTCCTCAACCGTGCGGAGGCGGCCTTCGGCCAGGCCATGAGCTTGGGGACCGGCAACCTCGCCACGGCGGCGGCCGCCGGCCGCGCGTCCGTACGTGTCCACCTGGGCAAGTGGTCGGAGGCGGTCTCCGATGCCTCGAGCGTGCCGGACGGCTTCGAGTACAAGATCCCGTACTTCAACACCGGCGAGGAGGGTCTCCTCAATCGGATCCAATGGGCGTCCAACGGGGTCCCCTACCGTGCGCACACCCAGTGGAGCACCAAGTACGAGGCTTACTACACGGCCACCGGTGACCCACGGGTGCCCTGGAAGGACAACGGCGGCGAGCAGGGCGACGCCGCGATCGACTGCTGCGGCAAGGTGCCGTGGAACCAGCAGCTCAAGTACCCGAGCCCGGCGGACGACGTGCGCCTGAGCTCGGGCGCCGAGATGCGTCTGATCGAGGCGGAAAAGCTGCTGATGGACGGGGACATGGGGGGCGCGATGGCCAAGATCAACGCCCTCCGCTCGGCAGCTGGTGTGGCGGACGCCACCGCCTCGACCACGGACGAGGCGTGGGCCATGCTCAAGCGTGAGCGTGGCATCGTGCTCTGGCTCGAGGGGCGGCGCCTGGGAGACTTCAGGCGCTGGTCCGAGAACGGGACCCCCGGGGCGCTGGATCCGCTCGAGGTGCCCGGGGCGGCTTCCCACCTGACGCAGCAGGATCTGTGCTTCCCGATCCCGCCGTCGGAGCAGCAGACGAACCCGAACGTGCCGATCGCCTAGGCCAGTCGGGGCTCATCACAGCGGGACGCCGGGCCGGCGGGGTACCCCGCCGGCCCGGTTTCCATTCTGATGGGGTCCGAGTCAGTCCGTGCTGGTCAGGAAGGCGTCGATCTCCGCGGCCCGTGCGTCCCCGTCCGCTTCGCCGATCTCGATGAGACGACGGAGGTAATCCTGCTGGAACAGGATCAGGCTGAGGAAGTCGGGGCTGCGTGTCTGGCGCGTCCCCAGGCCGCGCGTGAGGAAGCGAAAGGCCCGGGGCAGGCGGGGCTCGTACGTGTGCGCCAACCGACCCAGATCGGTCGACGGGCGCATGATCAGGAGCCGAACCGGCCGCAGGCCCAGGCGCTTCTGCTCGGGGAGCGCCTCCAGGAGCTGGTTCAGGCGCTCCAGACGTATGGCGTCGGTATCCAGGAGGTCCAGGAAGATCGCGTTCATGAGGACGCCGACCACCTGGGCCGGCGGGGGATATCCGTAGATCGTGGGTTGATCCGCTTCCGCGTCGCTGCGCGCATAGCGCGTGGAGATCGCCAGGATGCGACGCGCTCCGAGGTGGAGCGCCGGGGAAAGGGGAGCGGTGAGGCGGATCCCGCCGTCCCCGTACCAAGCGTTCTCGAGCTGCACGGCGGGGAAGAAGAGCGGGAGCGCCGCGGACGCCATGACGTGCTCGACCGTGAGCGTGGTCAGCCTGGCTCTCCGCTGGGGGCGCTCCCACTCGCGGATACCCTGTCCCTGTACCCAGGTGATCGACTGGCCGGTAGAGTAGCTGGAGGTGCTGATCGCCACGGCCTTCAGGCGCCCCCGCTCGAGATTGTAGCGGATTCCCGTCATCTCGCCGCCGACCGCGTGCAGGACCTCGGTCAGGTAGCGTCGAAGGGGCTCCGTGTCGACGAGGCCGCGCACGCGTGGCATTCCCCCCCTGCCGCCCGACAGAAGCTGGCGGACCCAGCTCAGGATGTTCTTCGTCAGGGACGCGGTGTCCACCCGGAAGACGTCCTCCACCGTGAGCCGCGACCAGAGCCCGACGAGCTCCTCGGCGGCCTGCTGGAACGACCCGTGATGGGAGGCGATGAGCGCCGCGTTGATCGCGCCCGCGGACACTCCGGTGACGTACGGTGGGGCCAGGTCCGGGAACCGCTTCGACAGGCTCTTCAGGAAGCCGACCTGATACGCGGCTCGTGCGCCTCCCCCGCCCATGGTGACCCCCAGGTCGTCGAGGAGCGCGCCCCCCGCCGGCTCGGCCGGCCTCTCGGGCGCATCTGGGCTCGGTACGTGGGGCATGGATGGGGTTCCGGCAAGATGAGTGACGGATCGGGCGGCAAGCTCGGGGCGCCGGTCCCGGAGGTCAACGCCCCGGACCGCTGGGGTGTCGAAGGAACCATGCCGCTCCCCACCGCCGACGTCCGGGCCCTGCCGCGAGCGACAGCCGTGCTCGTGGCATGTCTCGTGTGCCCGCTCGGCCTCGGCGCCCAGGGCAGGAGTGCGGGTGTGGCTTATCCGCAGCGTGGATCGCTGGACGACCCGGAGGCCTATCCACGACCCGTCGCCACCGCGACCCGGACGGAGACCGCGCCCCGCATCGACGGGGTCCTCGACGACGAGGTGTGGAAGCAGGGCGAGCTGATCACCGACTTCGTGCAGTCGCAGCCGAATCCCGGGCGGCTCGCGACGGAGCGGACCGAGGTGCGCATCCTGTACGACGCCGAGGCGCTCTACGTGGGCGCGATGCTCTTCGACTCGCGGCCGCAGTCGTACGTCGTCCAGAGCCTGGAACGGGACTTCCCGTCCCTGTCGACGCGTGATGCCGACAACTTCAGCATCACGCTCGACACGTTCCTGGACCGCCGCAACTCGTTCATCTTCCAGGTGAACCCCTACGGGGCGGTGCGCGACGGCCAGACCTTCGACGACAGCCGGAACCAGGACTTCGGCTTCGACGTTCCCGTCGAGGTGCGCACACGGATGCTCGAGGACGGCTGGAGCCTCGAGATGCGCATCCCGTGGAGCGGGATCCGCTACGATGCGGGCCGCGGCGCGCAGTCCTTCGGCATGAACCTCCTGCGTCGCGTCCGTCGCATCAACGAGGATTCGTACTGGGCGCCGGTGCAACGAAAAGACCCGGTGCACAGGATGTCCAGGGCGGGCACGCTCCAGGGCCTGGACGGTCTTCCCGACGTCGGCAACCTGGTCGCCAAGCCGTATGTCCTGGCCGACGACAAGTCTGGGGAGGCGGTCGCCGAGGGCGTCGCCGGGACCGGCGCGGACGTAGGCGTGGACCTCAAGTACGGGATCACCCCGGGGCTGACGCTGGACGTCACGGTCAACACGGACTTCTCGCAGGTCGAAGTGGACCAGGAGCGGGTGAACCTGACGCGCTTCCCCCTCTTCTTCCCGGAACAGCGCGACTTCTTCGTGGAGAACTCGGGCGCCTTCACGTTCGGGGATCAGACCGAGCGCGAATACCGCATGGGAGCCTCCCTCCGGGACTTCACGCTGTTCCACTCGCGTGCCATCGGACTCGCGGGAGGGCGCCCCGTCCCGATCGTGGCTGGAGGGCGGGTCAGCGGGGGCATAGGCCCCTGGGAGGTCGGCGTCCTGGACATGCGCACGGAGTCCGCGTTCGGCCTCCCCGGCGAGAACTTCGCGGTCCTTCGGGTCCGGCGTGAGGTGGCGGCAGGCTCGGATGTGGGCGTGATGCTCGTGGACCGCTCGGGGCTCGGGGACGGGATGGCGGACAGCCGCTCCTACGGCGTCGACGCCAACGTGCGCCTGTTCCGGAGCCTGGTGCTGAACTCGTATCTCGCCAGGACCGAGACCCCAGGCGCTACCGGTGACCAGACGGCCGCGCGTGTCGGTGCCGCTTGGCGCAGCACGCATTGGAACGTCTCCGGGCTATACCGGCGGATCGGTGACGACTTCCGGCCGAGCGTGGGATTCGTTCGCCGGCGCGACATCGAGCACACCTACGCCACCATCGGGACACACAGACGTCCGGGCATCTCGATCGTCCAGGAGATCAACCCGTACGTCGAGCTGCATCACTATTCCAACCTCGGCGATACGTTGGTGACCCGCGAGCTCCAGGCCGGGCTCCAGGTCGACTTCGTGACCGGCGCGTCCGTGACGCTTTCGGGCGCGCGCGTGTACGAGCTCGTCGAGACGCCGTTCGCCGTGAGCGGGGGCACGATTCCGGCGGGAGGCTACGACTTCGACGAGGCCTCCCTCCGTCTGGAGTCCTCCGCGGGGCGACCGCTGTCTGCGAGCTTGTCCCTGAGCGGCGGCGGCTATTACCACGGCGACCGTCGATCCGTGGGTGGTGGCTTTCGCTGGTTGGTGAGCCATCGTCTGGCGCTGACCGGCTCCGCCGACATGAACCGGATCGAGCTGCCCGACGGCACGTTCACGTCGTCGGTGTATGCCGGCCGCCTCAAATACGCCTTTTCCACCCGAGCATTCCTGACGTTGAACATCCAGTACAACGAGGACGTCGACCAGCTCGTCACGTATGCTCGCTTCAACGTGATCCACGCGCCGTTGTCCGATCTCTTCCTGGTCCTCACCGAGCGCCGGCAGCTCGGCGCGGCCGGAGGGGCGCTTGAACGGGCGGTCACAATCAAGGCGACGAAGCTGCTCTCTTTCTGACCCGGAGTCCCGACGAAGGCGGTTGACCGGGCGCCGTCACTGGACCAGGATTGCGATCGGCCGGGCCATGCGACCGTTTCGGGGTGTCACCGGCCGGGGAGGCGCGTATGTCGAGTGCGGAGATCCGCGCGGCCGTGGCGAGCATCGGGCTCGTTTGCCTTGCCGCGTGCGTCAACGACAAATTACCCACGAGTGCGCGGGTCCAGGTGGAGGGCAGTCCGACCGCCCCGCTCGAGCTCGTGGTCTCCAACAACTTTCTGGTGAGCCAGGGCAACACCCCTGACCAACGCCAGACCGTGCCGCTCGACGCGGACACCATCGCGATTTCCGGCAGCTTCGACCGAGTCTTCGACATCTCCGAGTTCGCTCGCGTGTTCGTCGTTCTCCGGAACTACGAAGCGACCCCCGAGTCGGTGCGGCTCAGGGTGCTCGTCGACGGCAGCCTCAAGTACGACGAGCAGGGCGTGTTGGCCGACGGGACGGACCTCCACTTCGTGTTCACGTCCCGCTCCGCGTTCTGAGCCGCTCTCCCAGGGCCAATCGCTCCGCGCGACCGGCGCCTCGCGCGGACGAATGGTGGCCCGTCAGCGAAGGGGTCCCTGGTCGCCCTTGCCGTTGATGATGAGAGCGATGGCTGCCACGGTTCCGACGACGGCCACGGCGATGATCGCGGAAGTGCGGTTCACGTCGAGGCCCCGGACCAGGATGGCGGAGAGCGAGTCGAGCGAAAACTCCCGGGTCTCGATACCGTCACCGCTCGAGGCGAAGACGCCGGTGATGGCGAGCGTGGAGTCGGTCCACCGCACGTCCTCGACGCGCCGTGCCTCCAAGCGTTCGCCGTCCGAGCCGCCCACGCCGGACAGCACCACGCCACGGACCTCCTGACCCGAACGAGCCGCGGGCTCCGGGATCGCGATGGATCGAACACCCATGCACCCCACCAGGAAGGGGGCGGCGACCAGCGCCACGACGCCTGCCTTGGGTCTCATCATGATCGACCTGCCTCTTCCGCGGGCTTCCAGGTTGGGTTCGTTCCGCGACCGGTCATCGCCCCGAGCGTCGGGTGGCCCTGCAGTCGCGGAGCGTCTGACATGTCACCTCGTATGCATCCCGCTGCTCGGCGGGGATGGAGAGCAGGGTCACCGCGGCCACCACGTCGCGGATGTCGACCGTCCGGCCGGGGCGGAACGACAGCCAGAGCCGCCACCGACCGTCTGCGTCCGTCGGAGGCTCGAGCTCCGAGCCTGTCAGCCAGGGGACCGTCGTCAGCTCCCGTTGGAGGGCGGCGACGTCCGCCGGGTCCGAGGGTCCCTCAGCGAGACCGAGCGACAGACGCTCCGCCGAGAACTGATGGTTGTTCCTCCACCGGTTGACCGCCGCGTTCACTCTCCACCATTCGGCTCCCTCGTCCAGCAGATATTGTGCGTAGTACTGGAGGAGGATCCCGTTGTGCTTCGAGCCCGTCGCCAGCGCCCGCTCGATGCGCTGCTCGAACTCCTGCGTGTCGCCATCCGAAAGCGCCTGCATCGCACGCAGGAAGTCCGTATCCGGATCGTCGGGGTTCACGCGGCTCATGATCTCCGTCAGCTCCGCATGCCTGCGCCAGAAATCCGGGTCCCGGATGGGAGCGGCGCTCGACTCGATCGAGAAACACCCGGCCGCCGACGCCTCGCAGCCATCCGTCCACCCGGGCTCCCCGCCGGTACGTCCGACGAAGAACTCGCGTACCCCGACGACCGCCCCGACGGCGTAGAACACGATCAGCACTCGATCTCGCCGGAGCGACACGTCTACAGGCCCTCCTGGACTTGCCGGTCCCGAACCTTCCACACGAACGAGTCAACGTAGTAGTGCGTCATCCCGTACGTGTACACGACCAGCTGGGAGAAGAGGGCGGCCGCGGCGACGTAGTCGAGCGCAGGGAGGTTGAACTCGGGGATTGCCGGATACGGTGCGAAGTTGACGACGCCGAAACCGAACTCGTCGAGCGGTCGGTTGATCAGGAGCTGGAAGAGCATGGCATAGGCTACACCTCCCAGGAGAAACCAGCGCAGCCGTCCTTCACCGACCATGCGGCTCCACAAGCCCGGGGTGGCGTGACCCTGCGCCTGGCTTCGACGCATGAAGAAATACACCATGACGATGTACTGGACGCCGTGCATGATGCGATGAGCCACGGCGTAGAGCAGAATCGAGTTCGTGTTCCAGGCGACGAAATACCACAGGAAGTAGCTGGCACCGATGAACGCGTACTTGACCGGATTGATCGGCCGGCCGGCACGGACCGTGCGGGTCACGTGCCAGGCGTACACGCACAGGTAGCCGATCAGAACGACCCAGCTCGCGGTCAGGAGGCCTTCGACGAAGCCGGCGGAGAGGGGCACGCCCATCCTGTGCAGCTCGCGGATCCACAGGAACCGGAACATCGGGGCGTGCAGGAACATGTGGAGGTAGAGCACCCAATTCAGCGTCAGATCGAAGCGCCCCGTGGAGTCCAGTCCGCTGCCGGCCTTGAAGTCGTAGATCCGAGCGAATCCGTGCTGCTGCATGATGCTGTGCTGGTGGTCCCACGCCGACACGAGCAGCAGCAACGTGATCGGAGCCCATGTGAGCCCGGCCATCGTGAAGACGATGATCACGATGGGACCCAGCACCAGGCGCTCCTTGAAGCGCCTCCACACGTCCGGCATCCCGTACGTTCGAACCCACGTAGCGTAGTGATGCGGGATGGTGATCCAGAGGTTGATCGACGCCACCGCCACGTAGGGGAGCCACGCTTGGCACCCGAGCGCCACCAGCACCGCCAGGAAGGGAAGGGTCAGGAACCAGACGAGGTCTGCGGGGCCACTCAGGATGTAGCCCGACCGGAACACGCCACCACCGGCCCCCGCGAGGGCAGCGGTCGCGGGCGCTCCGGTGCTCCGGCCTGTGAGTGGTTCGGACACGAGCTGTCGCTTCCTCCGTCGAGCGAGATCGCGGCCCGTCAGGGCGGACGCGAGATTAGGCCGACGGCTCCGGGGGCCGCAAGCGCTGGTCGCGGGGCGCGCCGGTGGGTCGCCCCCCGGCGGCGCCGTCGTCGGCTCTGGCGCTGAGCCGCGTATCTCAGCACTGGCCTCCCAGGCGAGCATCGGGCTCGAAGCGATGGACCGGCAGCCCGCTGGGTACGCGCAGCGGCACCAGCTGTTGTAGCGCCTGAGGCGCGGCCCGCGGATCCGTGAGCCCGTCCCGTACGAAAGCGAGGAGGTCCCCGAACTCTTCGTCCGAGAGCTGCGGCGGGTTCCTGATGAACTCGTGCAGACGCGCCAGCACCGGCTCCATCGGTCCCAGCGAGCCCCGGAGCGTGGGCTCCAGACGGTCGGTGGTGAACGCTCGAACGCTACCGGCCGCGTCCAGGTGATGCCGGATCGCGTCACTCAGGCATACGAACGCCCCGTTGTGCATGTAAGCCGGCTGATAGGCCGCGTTACGCAGGGGTTGGGTCCGGAACTTGTATCGGTCCGACTCACGACCGGTCTGCTGCTCGAGGCCGTAGTCCTCGTCGGCCCCGGGTCCGTCGAAGGGTTGGATGCCATCCGTGGGCACGACCTGCGGGACCCCGAGAACGTGGGGCTCGAAGTCGCTGAACATCTCGTTCGCGAAGCGACCGACGATGTGGCATTCCCCACATTTGGCACGTCCGAAGAAGAGCTGCGCTCCGCGCTTCTGCGCCGTGGTCATGGCGCCGTGATCACCGCGCGCGAACCGGTCGATGGGGGCGTCGGCGCGCACGAGGGTGAACTCGAACTCCGCGATGGCTGCGGCGATGTGCTCGAGCCGAACGGGCGCGCCGTCCGATACCTCGCCGAACACTCCCGCGAAGAGGCTCCGGTACTCGTCGATGGCGTCGACCCGTCGCGCCACCTCGGCCCGCATGTCCACATGGCTGCCATTGAAGCTCCCCGCCATCTCGTGTCGGTTGATCACGGGCGTGAACGCCTGTGCCGCGAGCAGGTGGGGAAGTTGAGACAGGGCCGCCCCGTCGGGCGGGGGGAACGTGAAGCCTCGATCGTTTCGGAAAGGATCGAGACCGTTGGCGATGAAGCGCGAATCCCACATGAGTCGCGGGAAGAAGGCCGCGTTCAGGATGCTCGGGGCCCGCCGCTGATTGTGGGGACCGCGACGGCCGGGGCCGACCACACCGTTGTTGCCCACCCCGATCGCGATGGACCGGGAATCGTTGAAGCTGACGTTGGGCCCGTGGCAACCCGAGCAGCTGTTGTCACGGGTCAGCGACAGGACGGGATCGAAGAACAGGAGTCTGCCGATCTCGGCCAGGCGGGGGTCGACCGGCCTTCCGAGCCGCTCCTCCAAGGTCGCCTCGACCCGACCGGTGAAGCCACGCTCGGTCAGGTGGGCGCTCAGATCGGCGTCGAGGGCCGCCTCCACGGACGGATCCGGAGGGGGTGGCCCGCACGAGGAGAGCGCGACGGGCAAACTCGCCGCCGCGGCGACAAGGGCTCGGGGCAGGACGCTGATGACGGGTCTCACGGGTGGAAGCCAGGATAAGGCGAGGCTGGCAGGACGGGCAAACTCGTTTGACCCGAGCCCCCTCGCGGCCCAATCTGTGCCGTATGGAGGAAGTATGGCCGACGTGAGCGCCCGCCCCCTCACGCCCGTGCGCGCGATCGCCATCCCGTGTGCGCTCGGCGCGGTCCTGTGCGCCTACCTGGCGCCTCCCCCGATGCGTGCGACGGCCGGCCTCGCGGCCGGGTTCCTGGGCGCCGGCGGTCTCCTGGTAGTCTGGGCCATCGTTCTCGCGGCGGCGGCCACCCGAAGCGGGCGTTCCCTGACCTTCGCGGTGGTGGCACACAAGCACCACTGGGTGCAGGCGTGCGCCCAGCTCGTGCTCCTGACCTACTGGGGCTGGTACGTCCGACCGGTATACGCCTATCTGCCCTTCGTCGTCGCACAGCTGGTTTTCGCGTACGGCGTCGACGCGCTCCTCAACTGGTCCCGCCGGGGGAGCTGGCAGCTCGGCTTCGGGCCCGTCCCGATCGTCCTGAGCATCAACTTCTTCCTCTGGTTCAAGCCCGAGTGGTTCTACTGGCAGTTCGTCATCGTCCTGCTCGGATACCTGGGCAAGGAGTTCATCCGCTGGACCCGAGACGGCCGCCGACGGCACATCTTCAACCCGTCGTCGTTCCCGCTCGGTGTGTTCTCGCTCGTTCTCATCGTGACCGGCACGACCGGCGTCACGTTCGGACTGGAGATCGCACAGACGCTCTTCAACCCGCCCCACATCTACCTGGTGATCTTCCTGGTGGCGCTGCCGGCCCAGGCACTCTTCGGCGTGACGACGATGACGATCTCGTCGGTCCTCACCGCGTACGCCTGGAGCCTCGCCTACTACGCCGTCACCGGTACGTACTACTTCCGGGACGCATACATCCCCATCGCGGTCTTTCTGGGGATGCACCTCCTGTTCACGGATCCCTCCACATCCCCGCGGACGGGGCCGGGTCGGGTCGCCTTCGGCATCCTGTATGCGATGGCGACCATAGCGCTCGCGGCGGTGCTCGAGTCCGCTGGCGCGCCGACCTTCTACGACAAGCTCCTCCCGATACCCCTGCTCAACCTGACGGTCCGACGGATCGACCGCGTGGCGGACGCGCTCACGCCGAGTTTGCCCGGCGGCGCGTGGGCGTCCTCGGGGTACGGGACCGCCCGCCGCCGGCTGGCCATCGTCGGGCTCTGGGTGGCCACCTTCGCGGGCATGACTGCCCTGGGCGCGGTCGGGGACGACCACCCTGGTCAATACCTGCCCTTCTGGGAGGCGTCCTGCGAGACGGGCAGTGACCGCGCCTGCGCGTACCTGGCGGTCATGGAGGGCAACTATTGCGAGCGCGGGTCCGGATGGGCCTGCAACGAGCTGGCCATCCAGCAGGCGGTGCGCTGGAGGGACGCCCGGGCCGCGCTATCGACAATGAGGCGGGGGTGCGACCTGTCGTTTCGGACAGCGTGCGACAACCTGGGGCGTATGGGCAGAGGAGAGCAGGGCCTGGCGCGGGCCCAGCCCGAGCTCAGGGACCTGCCCATCGTCCTGCGTGGAAGCAAGGGCCCGGTGCGAGCGACCAGCGCGGCCGAGCTCCATGAGCTCGGCTGCCGGAGGGGGTGGTCGGTGCTGTGCCGTGCCGGCACGGAGGTGGCTGCCGAATGAAACGGATGGCGTTCTGCGGGTCGTCTCTGGTGGTATGGGCGCTCGCCGTGCCGAGCCTGCGCGCCCAGGAGCCCGAGCGGGCCGCGCTCGAGGGCCAGGTGGTGGACAGCCTGACCGAGCGGCCCCTGGAGGGCGTCCTCCTCCGGCTCGACTCCGGGGTGGAGACGCGCTCCGACCGCTCCGGTCGCTTCACGCTCGGCGGTCTCGAGCCGGGGCCCCACGTGCTCGCCGCGCTCACCGAGGACTGTCGGGTGGCCTGGGTGGGCGTCCACCTCGTGGCCGGCGGCACCGCGGAGGTGACGGTCTCCATGCCGGCGCCTCCGGGCGGCGCTCGGCCGCAGAGGGCGGCAGTTCCCGAGCGGGCTCGCTCCGGCGGACGGCTGGTGACCGCCGCCGAGATCGACGCGATGCGCGCGAGGTCGCTGCGCGACGTCATCGGTCGGATCGCACCCAGCATGATGTCACGCGGCAGGAACTCCCTGCTGTCATCAGACGTGGAGTTCGTCGTCGTGGTGGACGGTGTCCGGGCGGCCGATGGGGACCGCACCCTGGACAACATCCGGCCGGAGGACGTCGAGACCATGGAGCTGGCGCCGGGCTCTTCGGCGGGGTGGGAGTTCGGCTCCGCAGGATCGGCGGGCCTCATCAGGATCGTGACCCGTGGGAGTCCGAGCCGTACCCCGGAGCCCAGTGGGGCGTCGTGCGTCGTCCCGGGCATGCGGGGGCCGTAGGAAGTTTCCGAGCCAGCGCCGGAAGCTCCCTCACGTGGACACGCCGCGGCGCCGAAAAGTTGACATCCGGACCCGAGAGCCCTATTTCTGCCCCGTTTCACGTCTTCTTGTTGTGACTCTGGGTATCCACTCCGGCGCCTTCCCGCCGGAGCCTAGGGGGGGGTGGCGACCCTCTCCATTTGCAGCGTGGGCCCTGCCCGCCTCGAAGGCCGAGGTCCGTAGCCCCGCGCAAAACAAAGGAGGACCCATGAGTCATCCGAAGTTCGTGGACGCCTCGCGTCGAAGGTTCCGATGCGGGCTCGCCGGCCTCATGGCGCTCGCCCTCGCGGTCGTCGTCGCTACCGACGTTACGGCCCAGGGCACAGGGACGGTCACCGGGATCGTCCGAGACGCCGTGAACCGGAATCCCCTGCCGGGCGCCCAGGTGTCGGTCGAGGGCGCCGGCCTGGGCGGCCTGGCCAACAACGTCGGGCGCTTTCTCATCCTGAGCGTTCCGGCCGGCCAGCACACCATCCAGGCCCAGCTCATCGGTTACCGGAGCGTCTCCCTCTCGGTTACGGTGACCGCCGACGAGACTATCACGGTGGACTTCGACCTACGCCAGGAGGCGCTGTCGTTGGAGGGCGTGGTCGTGACCGGCACCGCCGGTCAGGCGCGGCGCCGTGAGATCGGGAACCAGATCAGCCAGGTCACCTCTCAGGACATCGAGCTGGCCGCGGTGACCGACATCGGCGACATCCTCCAGGGACGCACGACCGGAGTGCAGATCAACGACTTCGGTGGCCAGGTCGGCCAGGCGAGCCAGATCCGGCTTCGTGGCAACAGCTCTCTGACCCAGGGGAACAACCCGCTGATCTACGTCGACGGCATCCGGATCAAGAACAACGAGCTGGAGGAGGACGACGACGAGGCAGGTGCAAGCTCGTCCGTGTTCGACATGATCAACCCCAACGACATCGAGCGGATCGAGGTCGTCAAGGGTCCGGCGGCGACCACGCTGTACGGTACGGAGGCCGCCGGGGGCGTGATCCAGATCTTCACGAAGCGCGGAACCGCGGGCGCGCCGGCGTGGACGTTCAGCGCCGACGCCGGTCTGCACAGCATGCCCTACATCGGAAACAGCCTGAACCCGAAGTCGATCAATCCGACCGGGTTCCAGATGAACGACTGCACGCGCTCCCAGCGCTTCAACGCCCAGACCATGCAGTTCGAGATCATCAACGAGCGCGAGCCCGGCTGCCCGGACAACGGGAGCTGGTTCCGCAAGGGCTATTTCCAGCGCTACAACGTGAGCGTGCGTGGTGGCGGAGAGAACGTGAACTACTTCGTCTCCGGACGCTGGGAGAACGAGGATGGCGTCGTCGATCCGCAGGGACAGGAGTCGTACGGCGTGCGCGGCAATGTGGCATTCACCCCGCTCCAGGGACTGAACATCTCCCTGAACAACAACTACCAGCACCGGAAGGTGACGTGGATCCCCGACGGGAACAACGCCTCCGGTCTCACGCTCAACGTGCTGCGCGGCACCGCCGGGTACACCCCGGGGAACGACGACTCCCTGGTGCTGCAGAACGACCTGTTCAGCGACGTAGACCTCTTCCAGACTGCGGCGACCGTCGCTTGGGCGCCCAACACGATGTGGGACCACCGCCTGACGGTGGGGATGGACTACTCGCTGGCGGACTTCATCGACTGGAAGCCCTGGGGCTTCTACGAAGACCCGACGGCCAACCGCGAGAACGACGAGCTGAAGGAGCGGAACCTGACGTTCGACTACTCCGGCTCCATCAACTACAGCCCCATCTCCGACATCAGCTCGCGCTTCTCGTTCGGGGGCCAGCTCTACGAGGAGTTCACGTACCGGCTGAACGCGTTCGACGAACAGTTCGCCGGGCCCGGTGAGGCGCTCATCGGCGACGGCACGAATCGGGACGTCGGGGAGGACCGGCTGCGGGTACGCAGCGGGGGCTTCTTCCTCCAGGAGGCGGTGGGCTTCAAGGACAAGCTGTTCCTGACCGCGGGCGTGCGCTGGGACGGCTTCAGCACGTTCGGCGAGGGCTTCGGTCTCGCGACCTACCCGAAGTTCTCGGCGTCGTACATGCTCTCGGACGAGTCGTTCTTCCCGACAGGGATCGTGGAGCAGCTGAAGCTCCGCGCTGCGTGGGGCCAGTCCGGCAAGGCGCCGGGGGCCTTCGAGGCAGAGAAGCTCTGGGAGGCCGCGGACGCGGACGAGCAGGTGCCCGCGGTGATCATCGACAATCTCGGCAACCCGGACCTCGGACCCGAGAAGAGCACGGAGATCGAGTGGGGCTTCGACCTGTCGGCGCTGGACGGCCGCGTGACCCTCGAGTTCACGAAGTACGACCAGACCACGAAGGACGCGCTCATCGGTGTGTCCGGGACGCCCTCCTCCGGGACCGACAACACGGTTCTCCGGAACCTCGGTGAAGTGAAGAACTGGGGCACGGAGTCGGCGCTCAACCTGGTGCCGTGGCGCAGCGAGAACGTCGAGTGGTCGGTGGGCGTGCAGTGGAGCACCAACGACAGCGAGATCACCGACCTGGGGCCCCTCGAGCAGCTCGACGGCGGTCGCCAGGTGGGACGGCCGCTCTACATCCAGTACGACGATGTCCTCACCAACCCCGGTGAGTACGGGGTGGCGCCGATCCTGGCGGACACGATGATCGGACGGCTCTTCCCCACCGACATCGTCAACCTCCGTACCCGTGTCACGCTCTGGCAGTCGCTGACGCTGGACGTGGTGGGGGAGGGGCAGTACGGGATGGTGCGGCCCGTGGGGCCGGCGTACCAGAACATGCGCAGGACCTCGCTCACCAACCCGGTGTGGCCCTACTGCGCGCCGATCCTGGCGCAGTGGCAGGCGACGCCCGGGCCGAACAGCAACCGGATCGCGAACTCGGGGCTGAGCACGGACCAGATCTCCCAGTGCATCCAGCAGTACTCGGACCAGGGCGTGTGGACCACTGCCGCCGACTTCTTCAAGCTCCGCTCCGCCACGATCTCGTGGCGTCTGCCGGAGAGCTGGGTCCCCCGCGCCCGGAGCGTGCAGCTCTCGCTCCAGGGCAAGAACCTGTTCAAGATCACCGACTACTACGGGCTCGACCCCGAGGGACAGGACAACGGCTTCGAGGACTCGACGCCCAACGACTACTACACCTTCGGGCAGCCGAGGACGTTCATCTTCGGCGTGACCGTGAACTTCTAGCCCGGAGGCCAGACCATGAGGAAGCACAGAGAGAAGCGAATGGCGTTGGGCCCCGTCCTGCTGGGCGCGGCGGTCGCAGCGATGCTCTCCGGGTGCGACCTGGGGATCCAGAACCCGGGCCGAATCTCGGACGACGCGCTGAACGATCCCAGCCTGATGGGCGTGGTCGTGAACGGCATCGCGAACGAGTTCAACATCACCACCGACAACTTCTCGTTCGACGTGGCTCGTCTCACCGACGAGATGGCGGGCACCGGGAGCTACTTCCAGACCGGCCGCTACCGCCGCGGGGCCCAGGACTGGGAGGAGACCAACGCCCAGTGGGGCTACTACCACGAGACCATCTGGACCGCCGAGCAGGCGATCGAGCGCATGGAGAGCCTCGAGGACTTCGACCAGAACACGAGCCCGCTGACCGCGAGGGCGTACCTGCTCAAGGGTCTGGCGGAGAGGAGCTACGGGGAGGCCTTCTGCGAGGTCATCTACGACGAGGGCGCCGTGGAGCCGCGCACGGCCGCGTTCGACCGGGCGATCACGGCGCTGACCACGGCCGTCACGATCGGGAGCGCGGCGGGGCCCGACGGCGCCGAGTATGTAACGGCCGCGCGGGCGGGTCTCGCGCAGGCGTACATGGGCAAGGGCGACTTCGGCCAGGCCACGAACTACTCGAGTCAGGTACCCACCGACTTCGAGGTGTCGGCCCACTACCACCAGAACGCGAACCAGAACCTCTTCTTCAACGAGACCTGGGACCGGGCGGAGATCGGGCTGTACAACACGTACGGTGGCACCCTGGCCACGGAGGACCCCAGGGCACCGTACACGATCTGCGGCACGTTCGACGACCCGGCCAACCCCAAGAACTCCAACGTCACGCCCACCGGGCTGTGCACGGCACACCAGGGGGCGGACGGGGTCACGGCGCACTACCGCCAGGAGAAGTACCCCGAGTCCGGGTCGGACATCCCCGTGGTCAAGGGGACGGACATGCGCCTCATCGAGGCCGAGGCCGCGCTGCGAAACGGGAACCTGGCGGGATTCACGGCGAGCATCAACGAGGTGCGCGCCTTCTACGGTCTGGACCCCATCGCCCAGCCTGCGACGGCGGGGGCCCTCGAGTACCCGAACGCCTACGACGCCAGCACCGGCGACGTCACGGCCCCGGGCGTGGACGGTTGGTCGATCCTGGACGGAGAGCGGTACCTGACGCTCTTCATGGAAGGCCGGCGGGAGTGGGATCTGCACCGGTGGGATCATCCGTTCCTGAACGGCGGCATCGTCTTCTGGGACGCGGAGGACCGGCGCTCGTCGTGCTGGGTGATTCCCGAGATCGAGTGCACGCTCAACCAGACCGTCAAAGGCTCGAGCTTTGCGAGCGGGGTCGGGAGCGGGACGGTAACCTGCGGCTGAGCTCAGCCCCTCGACGCGCCGGGGAGGTCCTCCCCGGGCGGAACATGGAGGCCGCTCGCCCCCGCCGAAGCTCGGCGGGGGCGACGCGCTTTCGGGGCGTCGATGTAACCGGCGGGCCCGTGCTTCGGTACGGAACGGACAGGGCCGCGGGAGTCGGGAAGCGGGCGAAGGGAGGACTCATTCGAATGTGTGCATCTGCCAGACTGCGGTGGGCTGTGGCCGGGAGCGTGGTGCTCCTCGGGTCGGGGTTGCCGCTCACCCGTGGCGAGGCGCGGGGACAGGAGCTCCGAGGCGCGATCGTGGACGCCGCCTCGGCGCGTCCGGTCGTCCTCGCCTACGTCGGCCTGCTCGCGCCCGGCCGGGAGTTCGTCGTGGCGACACTCGCCGACGGCGAGGGCCGGTTCTCCATCCGGGCGCCCGAGGCCGGCTCGTACTTCCTGTACGTGGCGCGCACGGGGTACCGGCCGCTGCTGGACGGGCTCTTCGACCTGGGAGAGGACGGCGTCCTCGAGCTTTCGGTCGGCATGACGCCGGCGCCGATCCCGGTGGAGCCGGTGGTCGTGGAGGTGGAGGGGCGGGGCGTGGACCTGGCGTCGGTGGGCTTCTACGAGCGCCGGGCCTCGGGCCAGGGTCACTTCATCACGCGGGAGGAGATCGAGCGCTCAGCCGTGGGGGAGCTCGCCGACGCTATGAGGAACGTGGTGGGGCTCCGCGTCTACGAACCCGGCGTGAACCCGCTCTTCCCCACCGGAGTGCAGCACTCGGAGATCCTCGTGCGGCGGGACGGCGAGTGGTGCTCGCCCACCCTGTTCGTGGACGGAGTCGCCGTCGCCCGGGGCGGGCGGGGCGGCAGCCGTCCCGTTCGGCCGGACGACTACGTCGACCCCTCTGAAGTGGACGGCGTCGAGATCTACACGCGACCGGCCGAAACCCCGCTGGAGTTCGAACGGACCGGCGGCTGCGGCGCCGTGTTGGTCTGGACCCGCAAGCGGTAAGCCGAGGCCCGCGCCTGTCGACCCGGATCCCTCAGCCGAGCACGGGTCTCTGGATCGCCAGGATGCCCAGGACCACGACCGCCAGAGAGATCGTGGTGGCGACGGCGTAGGGGAGCACGGTCCGCCGCTCCGGCGGGCGCTTACGCATGACGGCGGGAACGACGTGAGCGACGGCGGTGGCGAGGACCATCAGGACGATGTGCACGCCCAGGTCGTTGGTGAAGCCGTATCCGGTGACGATCATGGCGACGCCGAGAAACAGGTTCACGTCGAGGAGCGCCCGGTACGCCACGGCCAGGTTCTTCATGTTCCGGTCGTGGGGCCGTCCGGTCGCGCGGCCGTAGAGGGCGTAGGCCACCGTGGCGATTCCCGCGAGGAGAATCAGGTAACGGAGCCCGGAGTGCGTGTGGAAGAGAAACATGCGGCCGCGGTCGAGGTG
Source organism: Gemmatimonadota bacterium (assembly GCA_003248075.1). Classification (GTDB taxonomy): domain Bacteria; phylum Gemmatimonadota; class Gemmatimonadetes; order Longimicrobiales; family Gaopeijiaceae; genus SZUA-318. The sequence goes on from QJYK01000111.1 coordinate 28,930, forward strand.
TCGGTGCTGGGAACGAGGTTCGGACGCGCAGCGCCCAGCGCGAACGTAACATGTCGTCCCGCGGTCACGTACCTTCCCGGTGAGCGATGATCATCCTCCGCGGCGTCGGGGCGGCATACCCCCGGCGCTTCACGCTGCCGTTCGCCGTCTTCCACTGAGCCCCGCGGCCGCGGGGCTCAGCGACCGGTTTCCCGACGGATCGCGGCCAGCTCGGCGCGCGCCGCCTCGATCGCGTCGCGCTGGGAGCGGGTCGGAGGATACAGGGTGCCGGGCCGGACCTGACCTCCGTTCAGGTCGCCGAAGATCCCGTTGACGGTCCGGGCCACACGGCGGATGCGCGCCTCGGGCGTATCCCGAGGCCCTGCCTGCTGACCGAACCCGAAGCCGCCTCCGGAGACCCCCATGGCCTGCATGAGGGCGCCTACCTCCGCGGACAGCCCCATGAGGTCCAGCATGAAGCGCTCACGGGAGCGATACTCAGCCACGGAGATCGGCATCTCGGGATCCCCCCGCACCTCGACTGATCGGGCGTACTCGCCGCCGCGTGCCACGAGTGTGACCGTGTACCGTCCGGGAGACACGAGGGGGCCACGGTCGGCGACGGGCCGCGCCAGCTCCGGATCGTGGAACGGCGCCCACACGTCCGGGCCCTCGGCCGTGGGATGTCGAAGGTCCCAATTGACCCGGTGTACCCCGGTTTCCGAGGGCACCTGGACGCGGCGAATCACCTGGCCGTCGTCCCGCGCGATGCGGAGGGTGGCGTCACCGCTCCCGGGCCCCAGTCGGTATGTGACCAGGACCCCGTCGACGGGGTTCTCCCCGGCGAACTCGGCCTGACCCCGGTAGGACGTGTCCTTTCGGTAGACCTTGAACGTGCCCGGGGCGATGGAGAAGAGCGCGGTGGCGCCCTGCGTGCGGCTCCACTCGACGATGGGCCGGGTGTCGTCGAGGATCCAGATCGCGCGCCCGTGCGTGCCGATGACCAGGTCCTTCTCCCTCGGGTGGATCAAGAGGTCGTCGTATGCGGTGGTGGGGAGATTGGGGACCTTCGCCCAGGTCGCGCCCGCGTCGGTGCTGGCGAAGAGGGCGTGCTCGGTGCCGAGGAAGAGCACGTCGGCGTTGTCCGGGTGCTCCAGCACGGCGTTGACGGATCCCATGGTCGGCAGGCCCGCATGGAGCGGCATCCAGGTCGCGCCGAAGTCCTCCGTGCGGAAGACGAAGGGTCGGAAGTCCCCGTCCCGGTGGGCGTCGAATGCCGCGTACGCGGCGCCCGGCGCCCTGGCAGATGCGATCACGCGACTCACGTAGGTTCCGTCGGCGACACGGCGCACGTTGCGCGACACCTCGCTCCAGCTCCGGCCCCCGTCGCGGGAGACCTGGAGGTTCCCGTCGTCGAAGCCGACCCAGAGGATGTCGGGATCGAGGGGCGACTCCGCGATCGTGGTGGCCTCCCCGAAGCTCCCGGTGCCGTCGTTTCGTGAGATCGTGATATCGCGGCCCCTGACGCCCATGAGCTCCAGGTCGTCGCGGTCGATGTGGCGACTCAGATCCTCGGTGCGCTCCCACGACTCGCCGCGGTCCCGGGAGACGAAGACGCGGTTGCCTGCGACGTAGAGCACGTCCGGATCATGCTTGGAAAGGAGGGACGGCGACGTCCAGTCGAAGCGGTACTGCTCGCCCTCCGGCGGGATCGGCGACACGTCCAGCATGTCGCCTGTGTGGGTGTCGTAGCGGAAGTAGCTGCCGTCGTTGGAGCTGCCGTACGCGTAGCGCGCGTCACGCGGGTCCGCATGCCAGGACATGCCGTCGCCGAAGCCGTTCTGCATCCAGTCGTCGTTCACGATGCCCGCCCAGCGTCGGGTCTCCGAGGGTCCCATGAACGAGTGATTGTCCTGAAGCCCGCCGTACACCCAGTACGGATCGCGCATGTCGACCCCGATCCAGTAGAACTGGGCGATGGGGAAATTGTTCACCTTCCTGAAGCTCTGACCCCGGTCGTAGCTCTCCCAGAGGCCGGCGTCGCCACCGAGGTAGAGGTGCCCGGAGTCGTTCGGGTCGATCCAGAGCGCATGATGGTCGGCGTGGACCCCCACGTCGTACGTGGGCGCGCGCGCGATCTGCGTCCAGCTCCTGCCGCCGTCCTCGCTCACGTACGACTGCGTGGCGAGGGCATACACGCGGTTCTCGTCGGTCGGATCGATGAAGATCTCGGAGTAGTACATCGGCCTGCCGTTCTGGGGGCTGACGCGCTCCCAGGTCGTCCCGCCATCGCTGGTCCGATACGTGCCCTGCCCATCGCGGGTACCGTGCTCGACCAGCGCATTGAGCACGAGGGGGTTGCTCCTCGATATCGCGAGTCCGATGCGCCCCTTGTCGCCCGCCGGCAGGCCGCCCGTGAGCTCGGTCCACGTGTCCCCGCCGTCGGTGGTCTTGTAGATGCCCGAGCCGGGGCCGCCGCCGTTGAAGCCCCACGCGCGCCGCAGGCGCTGGTAGGTCGCGGCGTAGAGCACCTCGGGACGGGAGGGATCCATCACCAGGTCGACGGCTCCCGTGTACTCGTTCACGCGGAGGACTCTGTCCCATGTGCGCCCGCCGTCCCGCGTGCGGTAGACGCCGCGGTCTTCGCTCGCGGCCCACAGGTTGCCCAGGGCGGCCACGTAGGCGACTTCGGGATTGGTCGGGTGGATCTCGATCTTGCCGATGTGTCTCGTGCCGGCCAGTCCAACGTGACGCCAGCTCGCTCCCCCGTCGTCGGACCTGTATACGCCGTTGCCCCAGGACGTGCTCTGACGGTTGTTCTGCTCTCCCGTGCCCGCATACACGATGCGGGGGTCTGAAGGCGCGAGCGCGACGTCGCCGAACGTGCTGACCGCCATGGTGTCGAAGACGTTGGTCCAGGTGTGACCCCGGTTCGTGCTCTTCCACAGCCCACCCGACGCCGCGGCGACGTAGAGCGTGGACGGATCTGCGGGCACGGCCTCGATGTCGTGGACCCGCCCTCCGGTCACCGCGGGGCCGATCGAGCGGGCATGGAAGGCCGCGAGATCCTGAGTGCGGATCGGGGCCTGCGCCAGCACGGCTCCGGGGGCCAGGAACGCGAGCGCGCTGAGGGCGACGTATGCTGGTCTCGTCATCGGTCGACTCGGGTGGGGGTCTCGACTGGGGTGACGTCGGGGAACGCGTCGGGAGGGGGGGCGGGGGCGGCGCGCTCGAGGGCCGCGCGGACGAGATCCTGCACCTCTTCGTCCATATCCTCGGCTCCCAGCATCCACCGGAGGTAGTCGGGCTCCTGGCCTGCGATCTCGTCCAGCGCGCGGCCGCGGTGCTTTCCCCTCCGGAAGACACGTCCGTCCTCTTCACTGCTGAACCAACGATCCACCTCGGTGATCATCGGCGCATACTCCTCGCAGTACGCGTGGAGGCCGTCCAGGTCGCGAGGCAGTCCGTCGTATCGGGCGAGCTGCGCCGACAGGACCGCGGCGGAGGTTCGGATGTCACCCAGCGCGGTGTGGGCTTCCTCGTGCTCCCGACCGAGGTAGAACCGGGCTGCGGCGGAGAGGTCTCGAGGCTCCTCGCGGTGGAAGATGTTCTGGACGTCGACGACGCGGCGCCCGTCCAGCTCGAAGCGGATACCGCAGCGGCCGAACTCGGCCACGAGCATCGCGAGATCGAAGCGCCGGATGTTGAAGCCGGCGAGGTCGCAGCCCTCCATCATGTCGTAGAGCGCGCGGGCGCGGGCGCAGAACGGTGCTTCATCCTCGACGTCCGCATCGGTGATCCCGTGTACGGCCGTGGCCTCGCGTGGGATGGGAATGCCGGGGTTGAAGCGCCGCACCCGCTCCAGGACGTCTCCCTGGGGCGTGACCTTGATGAGCGCGAGCTCGACGATTCGATCGTTGCGCATGTGGAGGCCGGTCGTCTCCAGATCGAAGAAGACGAGGGGCCGGTCCAGCTCGAAGGGAAGTTCCATGGCCTCTCGGATCGCGCGGCCGCGGCGCACGAGCGGGGCCACGGAGAGGAGCACCCAGGCGGTCTCCAGCAGGATGAAGCCGGCCCGCCGGTCGACGATGGCGACCCAGGCCAGGAGGGACGCACCGACCAGATTCAGCAGCGCGTACACCACGTCGGTGGGCTTGGCATACCCTGTCTGGCTCAAGCCGTACGCCAGCAGGATGCACAGGGCTCCGACCAGAGAGACCACCTGATAGAACACGGTCTACCTCGCGCCGCGTGGATGGACGGACGGGGGGCCGTGCCCTACCGTCTGCGAGCAGACCTTCCCATACCCGGAGGGGACCGAGGTGTGTCGAGCATGAGGGCAGTGGTGATCACCGAGCCCGGCGGACCCGAAGTGCTTCGGGTCCTCGAGGTGAAGAGGCCGGAGCCCGGTCCCGAGGAGGTCCTCGTGCGCGTCGCGGCCTCCGGACTCAACCGAGCCGACATTCTCCAGCGTAGGGGCGGGTACTCGGCTCCCGCGGGATCCCCCGACGACATCCCGGGCATGGAGTTCTCCGGGACGGTCGAGGTGCTGGGGCCGGGTGCCTCGCGTTGGAAGGTGGGCGATCGTGTGATGGGGATCGTGGGGGGCGGAGCCTATGCGGAGTGGGTAGCCTGCCACGAGGGTTCGGCCATGGCGGTGCCGGAGGGCGTCGGGCCAGTGGACGCCGCCGCGATTCCGGAGGTCTTCCTGACCGCCTTCGACGCGGCCATCCTGCAGGCGGGTCTGCAGGGGGGCGACACGCTCCTGGTCCACGCGGTCGGGAGCGGGGTCGGCACCGCCGCGGTCCAGCTCGGTCGAGCGTGGGGCGCGGTCGTGATCGGGACGTCTCGGACGCCGGCGAAGCTGGCCGCCTCTGCGGCGCTCGGGCTGACGCACGCGGTCCACGCCGACGCGCAGTGGCCCGACCGCGTTCTCGGGTTGACCCAGGGGCGGGGGGCGGACGTCATCCTCGACCTGGTCGGCGGTCCGTATCTGCCGGGCAACCAGCAGGTGCTGGCGCTCGGGGGCCGCCACCTGGTCGTGGGTGTCCCGGGCGGCGCCCGCTCGGAGATGGATCTGCGGGCGCTCATGGTGCGCCGAGGGACGATCCGCGGCACGCTCCTGCGGCCGCGTTCGTTGTCGGAGAAGGCGGAGCTCGTCGCGGCGTTCGAGGAACGCGCGCTCCCGCTTCTGGAGTCGGGTGCGCTCCGGCCGGTCGTCGATACGGTCTACCCAGCGGCGGAGGCCGCCGAGGCCCACCGGGCCATGGAGCTGAACCGGAACTTCGGAAAGCTCCTCTTGGCTTGGTGAACCGCTCGAGCCGGAGGGGGCGCTGGATCTCCGGGTGCCGATCCCGTAACATCACGCCCATGACGGCCACCATCCTCTCCATCCGCGTCCTGCACGTCCTTCTCGGCGCCCTTTGGGTGGGCGCCGTCGCCATCACAGCCCTGTTCCTCGACCCGACGGTCCGCGAGATGGGACCCGAAGGTGGGCGGATGATGGGTATTCTGCAGCGTCGCGGGTTTCAGCGCACGATCCTGATCGTGGCCACCCTCACCGTGCTGACCGGTGTCTGGCTGCTCTGGCGTCTTTCGGGCGGATTCTCGTCGTCCTTCATGGGCTCCCGCGCGGGCGTGGTGCTCAGCACCGGTGGTCTGCTGGGGACGATCGCGCTGTTGATCGGTGCGCACGTGGTCACCCCTACCGGAAAGCGGCTCGGGGCCCTGGGCGCCAGGCTCGCGGAAGCGGGGACTCCCCCCTCTCCGGAAGATCTCGCGGACGTGGCGCGTCTTCAGCGCCGTTTGACCGTGGCGCTGCGCATCGTCGCGACCCTGGTGTCGGTGACCGTCGCGCTGATGGCGCTCGGCCCGCACCTCTGAGCCGGAAAAGGCCGGCTCACGGCTCCAGTCCGAGGGCCTCCAGCACGAGAGCCTCCTGCTGGACCGCGTGGTCGGCGGCCTTCCCTTCGGCCGGGCTGGCTCGCTCCGGTCGCGCCACGTAGGAGAGGTGGACCTTGCGCGGTACCACCCCTCTGAGCCGTGGGCCCACGAACGTGAGGGCCCCCATGTTGCGTGGCTCCTCCTGGGTCCACACGACCTCCTCCAGGTTCGGGTAGCGCCCGAGCAGGGCTCCGAGGGCGTCGGTGGGGAACGGGTACAGGAGCTCGAGTCGCGCCACGGCGCTGCCCACCGCGTCGTGGCGGCGGGCATGGGTCTGGATGTCGTAGTAGAGCTTGCCCGAGCAGAGCAGGAGTCGCCTCACCGACGACGGATCCTCGGCGCCGGGATCATCCAGAACGTGCTCGAAGCCGCCGGTCATGATCTCTCCCACCGTGGAGACCGCCAGGGGGTGCCGGAGCAGGCTCTTGGGCGTCATGACCACCATGGGCCGCTCCGGGCGCCGAAGCGCCTGGCGACGCAGGAGATGGAAGTACTGCGCAGGCGTCGAGGGGTAGGTGATCCGCATGTTGCCCTCGGCGCACAGCTGGAGGAAACGCTCCAGTCGCGCGCTCGAGTGCTCGGGACCCTGCCCCTCGTATCCATGGGGGAGGAGGAGGGTGAGCCTCGAGTACTGGCCCCACTTCGTGAGCCCCGACGAGAGGAACTGGTCGATCATGACCTGGGCGACGTTCACGAAGTCGCCGAACTGCGCCTCCCAGAGCACGACTTCGTTCCCGGCTCCGACGGAATACCCGTACTCGAAGCCGATGACGGCCATCTCGGTCAGGGGCGAGTTGTAGACCTCGAGGCGCGCGTCCGAAACCTGCTGGAGCGGCACGAACTCGGCTCCCGTGTGCACGTCGTGCAGGACCATGTGTCGGTGGCTGAAGGTCCCGCGTTGAGCGTCCTGACCGGTGAGTCGGACCGGGATCCCTTCCTTCAGGAGTGATCCCACGGACAGCGATTCGGCGTGGCCCCAATCCAGGGACTTCGCCGCCCCGAACTCGGTCGAGCGCCGTGCGAGCTGACGCCAGAGCTTCGGGTGGGGGGTGAAGCCCTCGGGGAGCGTGACCAGGGCCCTGTCGATCTCCGCGAGCGTCTCCAGCGTTACCCCCGTGGTCTCGGGCACCACGGGGATCTCGTAGTCCGGGTCGGGCGTGTCGTCCCCGACGGGCTCGTACTCGCGGACGCGGTCCTGGGTCTCCCGCAGGACGGTGGCGACATCGTTCTGCAGATCGGCCACGTGCCCCTCGGTGACCCCGCCCTCCTCCAACAGCTTCGCCGCCAGGATCGCGCGAACCGTCGGGTGCTCCGCGATCTTCGCGTACAGGACCGGCTGGGTGTAGGCGGGCTCGTCGCCCTCGTTGTGACCGTGCCGCCGATATCCGACGAGGTCGATCACGAAATCGTCCGCAAATCGCGCCCGATACGCCATCGCCAGCCGGGTCGCGGCCAGGCAGGCCGCGGCGTCATCGGCGTTCACGTGCACGACGGGAATCCCGTAGCCCTTGGCGAGGTCGCTCGAATAGAACGTCGAGCGCGCGTCCCTGGGATCGGTTGTGAAGCCGACCTGGTTGTTGACGATGATGTGGATCGTGCCGCCCACGTCGTAGCCGCGGAGACGCGCCATGTTGAGCGTCTCCGCCACCACGCCCTCTCCCCCGAAGGCGGCGTCACCATGGATCAGGACCGGCACCACGGCCGCGGTGTCGAGCCGCGCCTCCGTTCCGGGTCCCTCGAACTGACGCGAGCGCGCGAAGCCGTTCACCACCGGATCCACGAACTCGAGGTGGCTGGGATTCGGCATGAGCGTGACGCGGATCTCGCCGATGCCCTCGAAGGTGCGCACGCCGCGCGCTCCATGGTGGTACTTCACGTCGCCCGTGCCGCCGACGTCCAGCTGTCCGCCCTGGAGACTCGGTCCCTCGAACTCCGAGAGGAGCTCTCCGTAGGAGACGCCCACGACGTGGGTGAGGACGTTGAGGCGACCCCGATGCGCCATGCCGATCACGACGTCGGTGCCCCCGTTCCGGATCGCGAGCTCGAGGGCGAGGTCGAGCATGGGAACGAGCATGTCGTTCCCCTCGATCGAAAACCGTTTCTGGCCGAGGTAGGCCCGGTGCAGGAACTGCTCGAGACCCTCGACCTCCGTAAGCCGACGGAGGATGTCGACGAGCTCGTCCGGAGCCGAGTCGGTGAAGTGTCGTGCGTCCTCCACGTGATCCCAAAGCCACGCCACCTTCACCGGATCGTCCAGATGCTCGAACTCGTATCCGATCGACCCGGCATAGGTCGCCCGAAGCTCCTGGAGCGCGTCGGCGACGGAGCGTTCCTCGTCGTCGTCCAGGACGAGCGACGAAGGCATCAGCGCCAGCTCCTCCATGGACGTGCCGAAGAAGGCGGGGCTGAGCTGTGGGTGGCCGGGAGGCTCGGAGCCGAGGGGATCGATTCGGGCGAGCTGGTGTCCGTGGTCGCGGAACGCCTGCACCAGCGCTGCGGCGCGGTGCACGATCGGCAGGATCCGGATCAGGCCGGCGTCCTGCGGGGCCGGGGCCGCCGGCGTCGGGGCGGGAGGCGCGACCTCGACCGGCTCGGCGACCCGGGGCGCGGGCGGTGCCGGGGCCGCAGCCGGCACCGCGGCCGGGGCCGCAGGCGGGACCGCTGACACCGGGGCCGGGGCCGCCGGGGCTGCGCTTCTCCGCGGCAGCGCTTCCAGGCCATCGGGCGCGTACAGCCCCTCGGCCAGCATGCGGGAGCCGTTCTCCGAGAACAGCTTGCGCCACGCGGCCGGGACCGAGTCCGGGTTGCGAGCGAATTGCTCGAACATCGCCTGGGCGTAGGCGGCGTTC
>QJYK01000183.1 GCA_003248075.1 Gemmatimonadota bacterium
CCTCCTCGCGCAGACCTGGAAGACGTCACCGGGCCGGTTGGGGGTGCTGGGTGGCATGGTGACGCTCGCCTTCGTCGTCGAAGGCACGTACCGCGCCTTCGGGCGCGGGGGGCAGCGTCCACGCTGATGGGGTGCCCCCCCACGATCCTGAGCGGGCGACGACATCGGAGCCACCTCCCGCGGCACCCACCCCCAAAGCACGGAAGGGGTGGCGGCGGCTCGGCCTCCGACCCCGCGCACACCCTTGGCCGGGATGTTGCATAATATTGCAGGCGTTGGCGACCATGATACAGGAAAGCGCGGTTTTTCGGGCAATCAGAGCGGTATTGCCGAACGCTCCGATGTGGCGACTCCGCAACAATGTTGCGGACCCGCAGCACCCATCGTGCAGGATCTCTCAGATTTTCACTCACTCACTTCGATCGATAGCCGCCGGCCATGACCTTCCTCATGGCTGGCATTGGCGATGCGGGACACTCCCTGAGGGCCTCTTGCCCCGAAGCCCCCAGTCGTCGCAAGTCCCCCGAAGCCGACCACCGGCAGAAGGAGCCCCTTCATGAAGCAGATCAAGGCGTTTTGGACCGACGAGACCGGACAGGGTCTCACCGAGTATGCGGCCATCATCGCGCTCGTCTCCATCGGCCTGATGCTCGTCCTCATCGCGTTCCGAAACGAGCTCGGCCGCATCTACAACTTGATCACCAGCGAGCTGCGCAGTCAGACCGGCAGCATCAACCAGTACGCGCCCTCGCCCTGATCTGAGGCCTGGACGGTAGGGGTCGCGCTTCTGGCGCGACCCCCACCGCCGTACCAGGCGCTACGGCACGGGTGTGACCGCGAAGCCCGGTCCACCACGCGCTTCACAGGAGGCCCGCGAAGGCCTCGCTCGTCTCGCGCACGTCCGCGCGGCTCTCCCAGCCCACCCCTGGCGATGTCGGACACCTCGCGTGGTCCCGAGCCGGGTCGAGGGGAGGAAGCGTGCCGCGGACGAGGCGAGCCGCTAGAGTGCAGTCATGAGCGACATCCTCGACGTTCTGACCGCAGCCCTATCCGACCGCTACCGCGTCGAGCGGGAGCTCGGCCAGGGCGGCATGGCCACCGTCTACCTCGCCGATGACCTGAAGCACCACCGCCGGGTGGCGATCAAGGTGCTCAGGCCCGAGCTCGCGGCCGTGGTGGGCAAGGAGCGCTTCTTCACCGAGATCGAGACCACGGCGCAGCTCCAGCACCCGCACATCCTCCCGCTGCACGACTCGGGCGAGGCCGAAGGCCTCCTCTACTACGTGATGCCCTACGTCGAGGGCGAGACGCTGGGCCAATGGCTGGCCAGGGAGAGGCAGCTCCCGGTCGATACGGCGCTCGACGTCGCGCGCAAGCTCGCCGCCGCGCTGGACTATGCGCACCAGCGGGGCGTGGTGCACCGCGACATCAAGCCGGCGAACGTGCTGATGTCGAGCGGGGAGCCACTCATCGCGGACTTCGGCATCGCGCTGGCCGTCTCCCGGGCCGGGGACGGCCGCATCACCGAGACGGGGCTGAGCCTCGGGACGCCGCACTACATGAGCCCGGAACAGGCCTCCGGGGATCGCTCCCTGGATCCCCGGAGCGACGTGTACGCGCTCGGTTGCGTGCTCTACGAGATGCTCATCGGTGAGCCCCCCTTCCCCGGGCCCAGCGCGCAGGCCGTGCTGGCCCGTATCCTGACCAGCGCCCCGGCGCGGGTCACGCTGGGCCGTCCCACGGTCCCACCGCACGTGGACTCCGTGGTGGCCCGTGCCCTCGAGAAGCTTCCCGCCGACCGCTTCGCCTCCGCAGGCGACTTCCGCAAGGCGCTCGACGATCCCTCCTTCCGGCACACCGGCGCAGCGCCCTCCGGTCCGCACGCTGTGGTCACGCCGACCCCGGTTCCCGGGCCGACGCCGCGCCGGCTCGTGCCCGTCCTCGCCGTCGTCGCCGCGCTCGCGATGGGGGCTGCGGCGTGGGGGTGGCTCCGCCCCGCGCCGGAGGGCCCGGTCCAGCGGCTCCGGCTGGACGTGCGGACCTTCCCGGAAAACGGCCCCGAGATCGCCGTCTCGCCCGACGGCACGCGGATCGTGTACGTGGGCGCCGATCGCCGGCTCTACCTGAGGCCCCTGGCGTCGCTCGAGAGCCAGCCCATCCCGGGGACCGATGGGGCGCGGGGGCCCTTCTTCTCCCCCGACGGCCTCTCCATCGGTTTCAACATGGGGAGCCCCGACCGGATCCATACCCTCTCGCTCACCGGGGGCACCCCCTTCCGGGTGGGGGACCAGGGCGACCCCGTGGACGTCCAGGCGGCGTGGAGCGCCGACGGCTTCGTCTACTACATGCGGGACGGGGGAGCGGAAATGGGGATCCTGCGCGCCCCAGCCCAGGGGGGTGCCGCCAAACGGATCCCGACCGAGGAGGTCTACTCCCAGCCCGTGACCGTTCCGGGCGTGACGGACAAGATCCTGGTGCTTGCGGACCGGCTCGGCATCGGGTTCCTGAACGTCGCGGACGGCGCCTTCCGGCCGGTCGAGGGGCTGGAGCAGGCCACCGACGTGCAGGTCGCGGGGGGCTACGTCTTCTGGCGCACCGGCGACGGGACGCTTGCGGCGGCTCGCTTCGACCCGGCGGGAGAGCGGATGACCAGCCCTCCCGTGACGCTGGCCCGTGCGGTGGGGACTCAGGATTTCGCGGTCTCGGGGAACGGAGTCCTGGTCTACTCGACGGGCGGAACCGCCGGCCAGACCTCGGCGCTCGCCTGGATCTCCCCGGACGGCAGCCGGGAGGCCGTGGATCCCGACCTCTCGGAGGCGCTGTCGCAGCTGCAGAGCGGGCGGATCTCCCCGGACGGGCGATACCTCGCCCTCCAGGTGGCACCGGGCGGAGCCCGGGAAAGGTTCCGCATCTTCGTCTACGATCTCCGCGAGGCCACCTGGCAACAGCTCACCTTCGAGGGGACCGACAACCTGGCGCCACGGTGGCTTCCCGACGGACGCGTGGCGTTCATGTCGAACCAGGGAGGGAGCCTCGAGATCTGGGCCAAGCCTTTCGACCGCAGCTCCGAGGAATCGCTCCTCTTCTCCTCCGAGGCCGACATCATCGTCAGCTTCGACACGAGTCCGGTCGAAGGTGATCCGATGGCGGTCGTCCTCCGCAACCGGGACGGGACGTCGGCGGACATCCACCTGGTCGATCCGGTCGCGGGGGCCGAGCCCCGTCCGTTCCTCACCACCCGCTTCGACGAGGCGGAGCCCGCGATCTCGCCGGACGGCCAGTGGATCGCGTACGTCTCGGACGAATCCGAGGGGGACCAGGTGTACGTCCGCGCCTTTCCTGACGGTGGGCGTCCCTGGCCGATCTCGTTGGAGGTGGCTTGGGCCCCGGCGTGGGGCTCCACCTCCGCCGACCTCTTCTACCAGACCCGCGAGGGGTTGAAGCGGGCGCGGCTCGACCTCTCGGACGGGGTTCGGGTCGGGTCGCGGGAAATCGTCCCGATGAGGGGAGACGAGGCGCTTGCGGTCACTCCCGGCGCCGATTACGACGTGGCAGCCGACGGACGGATCCTGGCGATCGTGGCCGGGAACCCCGAGTCGGGGGCCGAAGAAGAAGCGCCGGGTGAGCGGCTCCCCGTGGTGGTCCTCAACGTCTTCCGCGAGATCGAGGAGCGGCTGGCGATGACCGGGGGTGGGTGAGCGCACCGACCTAAACGCCCGAAGACGTCAGCCTACAATAGACTCCGAAGTGGTCGGAGGGAAACAGCGGGGGGGCCTCACCTTTTACCGGTCGTGTGCCGACGAGCGCCGCCGAACGGGGCTGCGCATGACGGGACCGGACGAGGATCCGATCGAAGCGCGTCCTTCGCTCTCCCTCCGTCTTTCGAGCCCTGGTTGCATTCCGACGGGTGTCCACAGTGAAGCCGGGATCCGACGACGCGGCACTCCACGCGTCGACGAAGTCGGGGTGAAGGCGCTCGTTCTCTTCCTCCCACGAGGAACAGAAGTTGAAATCACCGAGGAGAATGACGTCGGCGGCCGGCGCCAGGCGCTCGAAGACCTGTTCGAGCTGACGACCCCGTGTCGCGGCGGAGTCGAGGGACTCGAGGTGAACCGTGCCTACGGTCCAGGTCGTCCCTTCGATCTCGACCTCGACGAGGACGAGCTTTCGGCCCATCTGGCTCTCGAGGTCCAGTGTCTCGCGCCGCAGGATCGGGTGGCGTGAGACGATGACAGATCCGTACGACGCGATTTCTTCCCCATGCGGATCGGAAATCTCGTACGACCTACGAATCCACGATTCCTTCCGGAGCATCTCTAGGAAGGGTTCGGTCACCTCCTGGAAGGCGATCAGGTCCGGACGCAGGGAGGCGACATCGGAAAGGAGACGCGTCCACCGCCTGACTGGCTTCTCCAATCCGAACCAGACGTTCCACGTCAGGACAGACAGGGATGGGCGCCGCCAGAACCCTAGCCCCATGGCATGCCCCGCCTCAGCTGGAAGGTGGCGCTGCGCGCCACGTATCGACGACCCGACGGCGATGAAGTGACCACCACGCTCACCCCGATCGACCGGCCAACAAGAACAGGATCGAGACCAGCCCAAAGAACGGGACCTCCGCCCAGACGAGCCAACCGCCGACGTGGATTCCAGCGATCACCGATAAGAGAGCCCACAGTCCGTTGACCACGGTCAATCCGAGCGTCAGAGCCTTTCGGGCGTTGGACGGATCCTCGTTCCGGACCATCCAGCACATCACGGCAAGACCGACCAACACGGTTCCGACGTCGCGAGCCAGACTCGTTCCCGCGAAATCGAGTGAGGGTGCGCCGTAGAAGCTCATCACCGTGGAAGGCACCAGGAGCAAGGCAGTCCCGGAGACCGCGGCGAAGGCGGCGTAGGCGGAAAACAGTGTCTTCACAGGCATCGTCGGGGCTCTTTGGAACGGGGCGCCGGATCCGGTGGCCGCTAGGAGTTCTCACCACCATTCGCACGCTTCGGCAGGCGACGGCGGCGCCATAGAGCATAGCCGATCAGAAAGAGACCGCCGAGCGTCCACACGACGTAGATGAACACACCCAGATTCGTGTCGTATGGCCCTCCATCTCTTGCCTCGACATAGCCTCGCCGAAGGTACCCGACGATTCCTGCGACTCCGAGAAGAAGAGGGACGAGCCCCCCGACGATCAAGCCGATCGACCCGAGCATCACATGCTTCGATTCCTGGTGCGGCGCTTGATCGTCCACGTTGGCTGCTGACTACCCCTCCAGAAACCGACGCACGATCAGGGACCAGGTAAGTCCGATGCCAAGGACGTAACCCGCGAGCGCCACCTGGAAGCGACGCGACCTGATCAGAATCCCGAGGACCCCGAGCACCACGAAGTGCAGGGCGAACGGAAGGTAGGTCGGTGGGTTGAGAAGATCCCCGCGTGCGGCCGTGAGAGCGATGTCGGCAATGGACGAGGACACGAGCAGACCGAGAAACCACGTCCGATTACGCTCGAACACCGTTGCGTAGTCTTCCCCTTCCGCGAGATCCGGTGGGAAGAGAACGACTGCCATCAGGAAGTAGAGTACAGCCCAGACGATCACGATCAGGAAGAGCTCGAAGCTCCACTCCTCGAATCGGCGGGATTGGAAGAAGACCCACCAGTTCAGGATCAGCATCCAGAACGTCGCGGCGGTCCAGAGCACATGCACGGCGTCGGGCTTTTGTTGACCACGGCGATGGATCAGGTGGCCGACGCCGGCCAAAAGGTGGGTGATACCGAGTCCGAGAATCAGCGACACCAGGACCGCCAGGTATTCGAACTCAGTCATCTCGTTGCTTCACCGTTTGGGCCGGTCGCCCTAAGGGAAAGCCCTACATCCAACCGAGCTGTGCGAGGCAGAAGCCGTCGTTCCAGATCTTGGTCAGGTGCCGGATGCGGTCCCCTTCGAAGTGCATCACGTACACATAATCGGTAGCGACGCGCTTACCCGTCGGACTGACCGGGCCGCCCTCTCCCGTGTGGGTACCGCTGAACACGGAGTACGCCGAGACGTTCCCGCGCTTCTCGTCGACTGAAAACGAACGCAACTCGTAGGAGGAGTCGGGAATGGGGCCGAAGAGACCCTTCACCCACTCGGTGTACGCCTCCAGCGTGCGGACGTCCGCGAGCGCGGCCGCCTGTGCAGAGAAGGTTGCGTCCGGATGACAGTATTCGCGGCAGGCCTCCCAACCACCTCCCGTCTCGCAAGTCTCGAAGAACTTCTCGGCGACATCGCGCATCGCGCTCATGGACACCTCCGTTTCAGGCCAAGCCCAGGATATTGGGGGACCACCATGCCCGCTCCGAGCGTCGGGTGCAAGTCGATCGCCTATCCTGCGGGCCACCGCCAGGGTCCTCGGGCCCGTCTGGCGCCGCCCGCACGCGCTGCCGCCACCTACGTAGCGATGCGTACAGACTGCGGGGAGCCCGCTTCGCATCGTCGCCAGACCGGTTTCTCCGCCCCGCCACAGCCGAGAGCGTCGCATGGACAAGCCGCACCTGACCCTCAGCCGCCTCGCGCGGTCCACGCTCGCCAGGTCGGTCGCCCTTTGGGCCGTGGCGATGCAGGTGGGCTGCTACCGAACGTGGAAACGGCGCCTCGCCTGGCCACCACCGCCGAGCACCGACTCCATCACGTTGAACTACAGCAGTGGCCACTCCGTCACGCTCTACAGACCGGAAGCAGAGGGCGACTCGGTCCTGTGGGGATGGACTCGGAACTGGACCTCGGAGGATGCCCCGATTCTGGTGAGCGCCGGGGGCGTGGATACTATCGCGAAGACGGATTCCACCTGGGCGCGCGTCTCCCTGTTCGAGGGAGGCAGACAACTCCAAAGGGCGAGGACGCTCGCGCTTACCACCCTCGTCGCCCTTGGGCTGCTGGTTGGGTACACCGTGGAGGAGTTCGAGAGAAGCTGGCGCGACCAATGAAAGCAGGACGGGTCTCAGGGCTCACGAGCGATGCCCTCGGCGAGTCCAAAGAGCTCGGATTTCAGTCCGATACCCGATTCTCCTTCGTAACTCTGTAACAGATGGTCGCCGAGTCTCAGTAGCTTCCGACGAACGCCGTCCAACATCTCTCCTCTGCTCAGCCGTCGGTGGAACGTCGCCCGAAGTTCCGGGTTCGTGGCCGTCAACAACTCGGTGAGGTCGAGACGGCCATTGAACCCCCGAGCTGCCATCGCCCACTCGTTCAAGAGCGCGAGCAAGGTGCCGTCGGTACCACCCGAAAACTGCCCCGAACTCAAGGCAGCGTCGCTGACGATGGTCATCACCCTCGGATAAATGTGAAACGCCTCGTCCTCACGAGAGAAGACGGGATCATGCAGAGTCTTCACATTCTGGACGAGCTCGCGCGCAAGGTCTCTCAGGAGCCCCCGTCGCTGTTCGCGCCGCCGCAACCAGGGCTCCACCAGCAAGCCCATGACAGCGGCCAGCAGCCCGAAAGTCGTGACCCAAGCCTCCACATCCCAGCCCAATAGGGCCCACGCCCCCGCGAGGATCAGGGCGAACCCAAGGCTCGATCGCGCCACGAAAATGGACTGGCTGGCAGCGCGCATGCGGCGCCTCCACGATAGGCTGACTCGACCGCCCCCCAGCGGTCTTCCCTCGGTTGCGAGGGGCGACGAGCGCCGCCCAGGTCGGATCGCTCTGAATGCCGACGAAGGGCGGCAGGTAGTGGATGAAGCGGTTGCCGACGTTGTGGCAATACGACCCCGCGTCCACGGCGTGGCGTAGCTCGGCGGCGGCCGCACGGGCGTCGCCCTTGGCGGCGGTGAGCAGCAGTCCTCAGTCGGTCGAGTTTACCAGACACCAAGGGCCACCTCCGCAGGAAGGCGACCGGCGCAGGTATACTCACTACGTGCGGGCTCCGCCGCAACGCGCAGTCGGCAGAAGTCCGTTACGCCTGTGCAGCATTGCGGATCGAGAGTAAGGTGCGTATCGTGGTGGCGCCCTCCCGAAGGTCGCTGGTCCGGCGGCGCCCTTTCTGCTTCCCTCCCAGGCCGGACGAGCGAAGCACACCTCTGACACTATTCGGTGCGTCCCGCTGTGGGTTCGTGCCGAGACCATACCTGCCCGTGGCCTTCCAGCCCACGAGGACGCATCGGGGTTTTCTTGCCCACCCGATAGTTGGAGGTCCTCATGCGCGAGCTATCCGCTTGTTGCCGGCTCAGGTCACAACGCCGCTGGCCCCTCGCAGTCCTGAGTCTGACGGCTGTCACGTTCCTCAAACTCAGGAGGGGTGTTATGAGAACCCCAAAGCCAGAGTGGTCATCGGGCGCCCTCTTCACGCTTCTCATTGTGAGCATTCTCACCCTTTCGGGCTGCCGGGAGGCCGGCGATGCGATCTTCAGTCCGCGGCTGGAGCCCGCGGTGATCGCAAGCGCCGCGCACTTCCGCCCGTTCGGGGACTTCCTCGCCACGCAGGGCACATTCTGCTGGCCGGACAACGGGGGCTGCCTGAGCTTCGAACCGCCGGCCCCGAACATGATTGCCTTCGCGGAGGTGGAGAATTGGCATCTCGGCTGGGCTGATTATGCGGGGCTGCAGAACGCGTGGATCGAGGAGGCGTCCGGCGGAGCAAAGTCCTTGGGGACCGTCGTCACCGGCACGATCAAAGAGACAGCTTTGGAGGACGGCAGGGCACTCGTCCAGTTGAACCTGAGGGCGAAGGACGCACTCTTCTGGGTGAATCAGTTCCAGTTTGTTTTTGACGCGTGGGACCCGATGTACTTCGGCGCTCGCCCCCAGGAGGTCCTCGCCGGCGCCGACCCGGCGTTGGGCAACGTCAACATGATGGTCGAGTTCATCAACACGGCACCCGGCGCGCCGATCCCCGACATCGTCCAGCTCACTTTCTTCCCTGAACCCGAGCAGGAGATCGTCACCATGAGGATCACGTCCCTCGCCCACGGTGTCCTGCGTGAGGCGTCCGGGTACCCGGAAGGAACACCGGGCATCGCCAAGATGAACGAGGTGAATCTCAACCTCGGGCAACCGCAGGTCTCCAATCCCAACTGGGACGCGTGGACGGTCGAAATGGTCTGGTTCGGTCCGCAGCCGGGTAAGCTGAACCGGTAGGATTGGATTCCATCACAGCGCTTGGCCACAGTAAACTCGAGGGAAGGTCCTCTGCCGGTAACACGGTCGGTCAGTGGACGCTGCGGTGGCCCGGGATTGTTGGACGGTGGGGCCGTTGAAGTAGCACGGCCTGGGCACCGCCGTGACGATCTGGCTGGCAGAGGGCCGACCGATCTCCCGGTGCAGGCGGCAGTGGGTCACTCGAGGATCCGAGTCACCGAGGGTACGAGCACCTGGTGGACAAGGACCCTCATTCGCTGGTCCAGGGGCAAGAGACCAAGGCGCTTCAGGCTCTGCCGGCGGAAGGATAGGGCACCGCTCCAGCCGCACAAGAAACCGGCCCGCCAGCAGCGAGACCTGAGAAAAGGTGTAGGTACGGAGCATGAAAGGAGTGGGGCGCGTCGGCTACTCCGAGAATCGTGGCGGCCATGCAAACCCCTCGGCGTCGGGCCACATCGGGGTTGCGGCTGTACCCAACAACACGTACAGCCGCCCCCAGATCTCCGCTGGAGTCGCCTCAGCAAGCCAGTCGCTACGAATGGAGTTATCCACGACGGCACCGGACTCCAGCAGCAGACGAGCGATCTCCAGGTGGTCCTCGGTTAACGTCCACGCGATCGTGCAGCAGTTCAGTGGGCGCGGACGTTCACCCAGAGCGGTGATCCAGCCCTCGCCCTCCTTTGCTCGACCGTTTACGTCGGCGCCGGCGGCAATCAGTTCCCGGACGCGCTTGAGGTCGCCGGCGTAGACGGCTCGATGG
>QJYK01000229.1 GCA_003248075.1 Gemmatimonadota bacterium
GCCCACGTCGAAGGAGAGTCCGGCGATGAT
Organism: Gemmatimonadota bacterium; assembly: GCA_003248075.1. GTDB lineage: Bacteria > Gemmatimonadota > Gemmatimonadetes > Longimicrobiales > Gaopeijiaceae > SZUA-318. Next base: position 31 of record QJYK01000229.1, read on the forward strand.
GCCGAAGAACGAGGTGTTGCTGCTATCGATGCTGGCGTTCATCGCCCGGCCCTCGATCCAGCCGTTGACGCCCCCCAGCGGGAAGAATACGCCCGCGCCGGCGCCATAGCCGAACCCCGAGCTGGAGCTCGAGTCGAAGCTGTCCGAGCCGTAGCGGTGAACCAGCAGCCCGGCCTCAGCGAACAGATACACGCCCTTGGATTCGTCGGCGCCCGTGATGTCGTACTCGAGCCCGCCCATCACCCCGAAGGGATTGGTCTTGTCGCCGTCCACGTCCGAGTGGCTGTTCTGGCCGAAGAAGCCCTCGCCGAACACCCGCAGCCCCGCATCACCCACCGGGAAGCCGACCCCCGCCGTTGCCAGGAAACCGGTGTTGGCGTAGTCCCCGTAGTCACTCACCGGGAACGTCGCGCCGGCGCCGACGAAGATGTTCTGAGCGGCGACCTGGCCGGGCAGCAGCACGAGCGCAGACAACGCAGCCAACTTCACGAAAGATCTCATCGATTCCTCCAGTCTGTGGCTCGGGCCGGTACCCGGCGTGGGCCTGGTCCTACGCCACGTGCGGTTAGGATGCACCATCCGTCCCTCGTGGGTCAAGACGTTTTCTCGGGCCCGGAATCGCATCCTCCAACGCCCCCTCCCCGGAGCAGGCGGTCGGCCGAGGATCGAGGCGGCGAGACGCGAGAATGCCGCCCCGAAAGCACACGGCCCGTGGCGCTCTGGCACAATTCTGGAGGGAGGTTTTCGCTAGATGGACTATGGCAGGAGGGTTGGATCATGGTGACGCGGGCGAGACCGGGCGAGTGGTACTACGGCCCGACGTGCAGGCGGTGCGGGGCCTTCATACCCCTTCTCTGGGACGATGAGCACGGGCGCGGACGTCCCGTGCAACTCCAGTCCGGGACGTCCGTGCGGCTCACCTGCCCCGATTGCGGTCACTCCGATAGCCACCGGCCGCACGAATACGGGCGACAGCAGGTCCATTGAGCATCCGCGGGCCAGCACTGTGCGCCCGCCCCTTTCGCGTCCAGTGCGCCCGCTGGGACTCGAACCCAGGACCCTCGGCTTAGAAGGCCGATGCTCTATCCACCTGAGCTACAGGCGCTCGAGCCGGCCACGCGGACCCGCCCGCCTCAAAGCTAGGAAGCGGGCGCCCCGCGCTCAACGCGGGCGTACCTGGGGGCGGGTCGACGCGTCGGGGCGTCGAGCCAGGGTGAGGGCGCCCGACTCGCGACCGGTACAGTCTTCCGCCTCGACCATGCCGTCACCCACGTGGCCCCCCTCCGAGAGCCGGACCGCGACCACGAGGGTGCCTTCACACGTGCCCCCGTATCGGAGGCTCAGCCGGAGCCGGTCCGGCGCGAACGTTCCCTCCCCCGTGGCCTCGAGGCCCAGGTCGTCGATGCGGAGCATCGCTTCCACGACGTCCCCCTCCAGGTGGTCCACCTGGAGCGAGAGGACGAAGGCCTCCACCCCCAGGTGCAAGAGCCCCTCGAAGTCCTCGCGACGTGGGACTTCCCGCTTCGACTCCCCGGATTCGGCCCGCAGAACGGGGTCGGCCGCGACAGGACGGATCGAACCGACACGGGTGCACGCCGTGAAGATCGTGAGGGCTCCGATCAGGAGCGCCGGAGGGGTGCGCATGCCATGTCTCCGAGTGGGGGCTCGACGACTCTACCCCACCCCGTGCACGGCGCGTGCCACTGCCCTCAGGCTTCAGCAGCCTCGTGCAGGAACTCCTCCTGAGCCGGGACACCGCTCTCCCTCAAGCGCTCGTACGCACCGTCGGGTCGGAGCACCCACGCCGTAGGATCGGCGAGCTCCGCATCCAGGATCATGCGGAGGCGGTCGCGCGCCGCGGGGTCGTCCACGGGAGCCATGATCTCCACCCTCCGACGTACGTTCCGTTTCCGCCAGTCCGCCGAGCCGATGTGATACTCACCGAGCCCGCCGTTCTCGAAGTAGAGGATCCGCGCGTGCTCCAGAAATCGGCCGAGGATGCTGCGCACCCGGATTCGTTCGGAGAGGCCCGGGACCCCCGGGCGCAGCGCACACATGGCGCGCACCACGAGGTCGATCTCGACCCCGTCCTGCGACGCGCGATACAGGGCCTTGATGAGCTTGCGGTCGGTGAGGCCGTTCACCTTGACCTGGATCCTTGCCGGCCGCCCGGCTCGCGCATGGGCGATCTCCCGCTCAATCGCACGCAAGAGCTCGCGCGCCAGCGAATGCGGGGCCACCCAGAGGCGGCGATAGTCCTTGGACGGCGGTCCCGCCGAGCCCGTGAGCTCGTTGAAGAAATCCGCCAGGTCGGCTCCCAGGTCAGGATCCGCCGACATGAGGCCGAGGTCGGTATAGAAGCGCGCGGTCGCGGCGTTGTAGTTCCCCGTGCCGATGTGCACGTAGCGTTGGACGCCCGAGGCCTCCCGACGGATCACCAGCGCCGTCTTGGCGTGCGTCTTGTAGCCCACGAGGCCGTAGACGACGTGGGCCCCGGCCTCCACCAGGCGATGGGTCCAGGAGATGTTGCTCTCCTCGTCGAACCGAGCCTTGAGCTCCACGAAGACCGAGACCTCCTTGCCGTGCTGTAGCGCCTCGAGCAGCGCCTCCATCACGGGTGAATCACGCCCGGTCCGGTACAACGTCAGCTTGATCGCCACCACGTCCGGATCGCGGGCGGCCTCACGGAGGAAACGCCCGACGCTTGCCGAAAACGAATCGAACGGGTGATACACGAGCACGTCCCCGGCCTTGAGCAGGTCGAAGATGGGGGTATCCGGATCCAGCGGAATCCGCGGATCGAACGGTGGGAAGACCCCCTCGTCCACGGCCAGCGTCGCGAGCTCGCCGAAGCCCCTGAGATCGATCGGGCCGTCCACCTCGAACACGTCCGTCCGCCCGAGGACCCCGGACTCGGTGCCCCGCTCCAGCCGCAGCTCGCGCAGGAGCTGAGCCCTCACCATGCGGGGCATCGAGCGCTGCACCTCGATCCGTACGACCGGTTTGTATTGTCGTCGAGAGTCGACCTCGTCCTCGACCGCCGCCAGCAGGGACTCCGACGCGTCTTCGTCGATATCCACATCGCTCAGACGGCTGACGCGGAAGAGGTGTGCCTCCAGAACCTCGTAAGCCGGAAAGAGCGGAGCGGCGTTGGAGACGATCACGTCCTCCAGCGCGATGACGTCGCGGCTTCCGGGGACGTCGAGGAAGCGCGGTAGGTCGAACGGGATCGGCACATGCGCCACGTGCGAATCGGCCACACCCTCGGAGCGGAGCACGATCGCCATGGACAGGGCCAGACTCTGGAGCCTCGGGAACGGATGCCCGGGTGATGCCGACATCGCCCTGGGTGTCAGCAGCGGGAAGATCTCCTTCTGGAAGCGACTGGTGAGCTCCTGCCGCTGC
>QJYK01000019.1 GCA_003248075.1 Gemmatimonadota bacterium
GGCGTCCGGTAGGCTTCTCCACTGCAACGATCATCCCGTGGAGAACCCATCATGCGCATCCAATTGCTGAACGGCCCGAACGGCCGGACGATCCTGGCGCCGGTCGATCCGCCGCCGACGCTCGACATCGACGACCTTTTCGAGCTCACACTCGAGGCCAGCCAGTCGACCTTCAAGCCCCTCACCAACGTCCAGATCCGCTGGACCATCCGGCCCAAGGGCGCGTCGCTGTCCGACTACGTCTTCACTCTACGGGACACCTACGGCCCGATCGCCGAGGATATCGGAGCGAGCGGAGCGGCGACCGTCTTCGCCTACCGCAACGCCCTAGTCCGCGTGCGGGCTCGCCGGCGCGGCTCCGCCGCCCTGTCCGACTTCGACCGCACGCTCACCCTCACGGCCGACACGAGCGACTGCGTGGTCGTCGACAACCTCGGTCGGTTTGTCTTCGACGCCCAGTTCGAGAGCGGGGTCCGGGACCTGATCGATGAGATCGACCGGATCAAGCTCCAGACGCGGACGACCGTCCGCCCCGGCGCGTTCCCGCCCGACATCCTGATCGTCGAGAAGGAGATCGTCTCGACCTGGAAGCCCGGCTCGATCGAGTACGACGTCCCCCTCGAGCTCCGTGTGCCGGGGCCCAACCCGGACTGGAACGTGCACCTGAAGATCACGTTCTCCATGACGCACGAGCCGGAGGGATCGCAGCTCACGGTGACGGTCACCCCGTCGGACGACGTGTCGGTCGACACCGTGGGCGGCGTCATCAGCGCCGGGATCCCCTGGGCGATCGAGGCCGTGGCGGAGCCGCTGCTCGACGAGCTCCTGAAATGCTACGCCGAGCGGTTCGAGCGCGCCATCGTGCGCCTGCTCATGGACTACATCGCGGCTCGGCTGGACGGCTTCCGGCTGCTCGGCGTGGGCGTGCGCGGAGGGAACGTGCCGGCGATCGTCTTCACGATCTGTCCGTTCCCGGTGGGTCCGCTGGACGCACCCCCGATCGTCGGGCCGGGCGAGGTCGGCGGCCTGATCGCGAGGGGCTGACTCGGTGGCCGGAAACGGCGGGCGGGACGTTGGGATCGTCCCGCCCGCACCCGCTCGGTCACTCCGGCGACAGGACTCGCAGGCGGTCTCTGGCTGTATCAGCCAGCGTTTTACCCCTCCCCATGGCTATCCTCGCGACTTTGCTGTCGTCGGTGGTCGCGGCCGTTTCGTCTGCCTTCGCTTTGTCATCGTTCTCTTCGTCTACCTTCGATGGAGCGTCCAGAGCCCGGGCAGCACCAGGGGACACATTCGGGACACAGCACAACCGAGAAGCCTCGCAGCAAGTGGGCCCGCCAGGGCTCGAACCTGGGACCTACCGATTATGAGTCGGCTGCTCTAACCGACTGAGCTACGGGCCCGAGCGCCAAAGATAGCGCTCGGGCCCGTTCGCGGAACCTCACCCAGAGGGTCGCCGGAGCGACCCGGATGGACCTCAACCCTTCGTGCGCGTGCCCTCGGCGCCGGCGATGGTCGCGCCCGCCGGAATCTGGCCATTGTGGTCGATGACGAGCACGACGCGCCGGTTCTCACGACCCACCAGCTTACCACCCTGCGTGGTGACGAGGCGGCTGGTGTCCTCACCGTAGCTCACGGCCTTGACCCGATCCGCAGCGAGGCCGGTGTTGGACGTCAGGTAGGTCTTCACCGCATTGGCGCGACGCTGCCCGAGGACCTTGTTGTACTCGGCCGGGCCCGAGGGATCGGTGAACCCCTCGACCGTGATACGCGCCTCGGGATAGTACTCCTGCGCCACTTCGCTGAAGCGGGACAGGATCGCCTGGGCCTCGGCGTCGAGGTTGGCGTCGTCGAAACCGAAGTGGACGGGCGTATTGAAGCGCAGCGCGGTCTCCAGGCGCTCCACGGTCACCCCGAACTCGTTCTCGAGCTTCTGGATGTCCTGCTCCAGCTGGGCCATCCGCCCTTCCACGCCGTCGATTCGAGCACCCAGCCGGTTCGCGACGGCATCGTCGCCCTCGGTCATCTGCCGGGTCATGTCCTCACGAAGCGAGGCCATCCCCGACTCATACTCTTCACGCCCGACGTGGGCGCATGCGCTGGTGCCGACGACGATCCCCAGGGTTCCCAGGATCGCGAGCGACTTGAGCGCCTTGTCCGTCGCCTTCATGGTGGGTTCTCTCCTGTCCGTTTTTCCGTGCCCGAGTGCAGGAGCGTGGAAATGCTCCCGTTCCGCTCGGGAAATCGTTGCACGATGGATGCCAGTCCATGTGCCACAATCGTTTTTGGGCTCCCGGCCCGGGGCGCCGACCGCGGCTGTCTGGACCTCGGCCCCGTTGGCGCTACCTTCAGCGGCGGCCCGCGACCGAGCGGTGCTCGCCGCCGAGCTTCCGGAGTAACGCATGAAAGTGCTGGTGGTCGGTGCCGGCGAGGTCGGGTTCCATCTGGCACAGCGCCTATCAGAAGAGAACCAGGACGTGGTGCTCATCGAGGCCGACCCCGAGCGGGCGGACTTCGCGGGGCAGCAGCTGGACGTCCTGACCATCGTGGGGAACGGCGCCTCGCTGTCCGTGCTGGAAAGGGCCGGGGTGCGCGGCGCGCGCATGATCCTGGCGGTGACGAGCCGCGACGAGGTCAATCTCATCGCCTGCCTCGCCGCCAAGCGTCTCGGCGTCCGCTACACGGTCGCGCGCATCTCCAGCCCCGAGTATTACGAGCGGGGGAGCGTGCTGTCCCGGGAGCAGATGGGCATCGACCTCATGATCAACCCGGAGCGCGAGTGTGCGTGGGAAACGTATCAGCTCCTTCAGAGCGCGGCGGCGACGGACGTCGCCCAGTTCGCGGCGGGCAGGGTACAACTCATCGGTCTCCAGGTCCGGGACGGCGCGCCGGTCGCGAACAAGACCCTGACCGAGCTGTCGGCCGACCTGCGCGGCTACCACTACGTAACCGCGGCGATCGTGCGTGACGGCGTCACGACGATTCCGAAGGGGGACGCGCGCATCCGGCCCGGAGATCAGATCTACCTCCTCGCGCCCACCCCGGAGGTTCAGGGGATCCCCCCCCTAGCCGGCTACGAGCGGTTCCGCCTGCGCAGGGTGATGATCGCGGGCGGCAGCGCGGAGGGGGAGTTCCTCGCCCAGACCCTCGAGGAGCACGGCGTCGAGACGACGATCCTGGACCGCGATCGCCGCCGCTGCCTCGAGCTCGCCGAGCGCCTTCCCCGCTCCCTAGTGCTCCACGCCGACGCCACCGACCTCGAACTGCTGGAGATGGAGGGTGTTTCCGGGATCGACGGCTTCGTGTCCGCGACCGGGCACGACGAGACCAACCTCCTGTCCAGCCTGTTGGCGAAGACCGTCGGGGCCAAGAAGGTGGTGAGCCTGGTGCACAAGTTCGAGTACCTGCGCCTGGTACCCAAGGTCGGGATCGACGCCAGCGTCTCACCGCGGATCGCGACGGTGAACGCGATCCTCCGGTACGTCCGGCGCGGGCGGGTGATGACGGTCGCCAGCCTCTCCGGCATCGAGGCCGAGGCCATCGAGTTTCGGGTCGAGGAGGACTCGCCTGTCGCCGGACATCCCTTGAGGGAGCTGCACTTCCCCAGGGGAGGGCTGGTCGGCATGATCCTGCGCGGCGACGACATCATCATGCCTCGCGGTGACGACAGCATGCTGCCGGGCGACGACGTGATCGTCTTCGCACTCCCCGAGGCGATCTCCGAGGTCGAGAAGCTGTTCGACTGATGTCGCTCCGTCGCGTCGCCGCCGTGGTCGGGCTCCTCCAGGTCTTCGTGGCCCTCTCCATGGCATGCGCCGGCCTCGTGGCCCTCTACTACGGGGACGGCGACGCCCGCGGGATCTTCCTGGCGGCCCTCGTCACCGCAGCGGCCGGCTCGGTCCTGTACCGTGTGGTGCGCATCAAGGGCGAGCTGACGGCGCGCGAGGGCTTCGCGATCGTGACGTTCGCCTGGCTCGCGACCGCGCACTTCGGGGCGCTCCCCTATCTGCTCACGGGGGTTCTCACCCATCCCGTGCAGGCGATCTTCGAGTCGATGTCCGGCTTCACGACGACGGGCGCCACCGTCTTCACCGGGATCGAATCCCTCCCGCACGGGATCCTGTTCTGGCGCTCGCTCACCCACTGGCTCGGGGGCATGGGCATCATCGTGCTCGTGATCGCGGTGCTGCCCTACCTGGGCGTGGGGGGCATGCAGCTCTTCCGCGCGGAGGTCCCGGGGCCCACTCCCGAGCGGCTGCAACCGCGGATCACGCAGACGGCCAAGCTCCTCTGGTTCGTCTACGTCGGGCTCACGGCCGCACAGACCGTGCTCTACGTCGCCGGCGGAATGGGCCTGTTCGACGCCGTCAACCACTCGTTCGCCACCCTGGCGACCGGGGGGTTCAGCACCCGCAACGCCTCACTGGCCGCATTCGACTCCCGGTACATCCACTACGTGACGATCGTCTTCATGTACCTGGCCGGGGTGAACTTCACGCTCCACTACCGGGCGGTCACCGGACGCGTCGACATCCTCCGCGATCAGGAGTGGCGCTTTTTCACCGCGCTCATCCTTGCGGCTTCAGTCCTGATCGCGACGGTGAACTTCGCCTCGGGGGCCTACGCCGCTGCGGGCACGGGCCCGGAGGCGGCCGTGCGCGACGCGCTCTTCCAGGCTGTTTCGATCACCACCACGACCGGCTTCGTCAGCGCGGACTACGAGCTCTGGGTCCCAGGCGCCCAGGCAATCCTACTCGCGCTGTTCTTCGTCGGTGGAATGGCAGGCTCCACAGGGGGTGGCATCAAGGCGCTCCGCGTCCTCCTTTTGCTCAAGGCGACCGCGATCGAGATTCGCAAGCATCTGCACCCCAAGGCGGTCCTGCTCACCCGGGTCGGCAGCACGCCGGTCCGCGAGGACGTGCTCGCCAACGTGATCGGTTTCGTGGTCCTCTACCTGATCCTGTGCCTGGCGGGCGCGCTCGTGCTCGCCATCCTGGGCATGGACCTGATGACCTCCATCGGGGCCAGCCTGGCCACCGTCGGCAACGTGGGGCCGGGCTTCGGCTCGGTCGGCGCAGTCGACAATTACGGGTGGATGTCGGGCCCGGCCCTCGCCGTCCTCACCTTCCTGATGTTGGTCGGGCGACTCGAGATCTACACGGTGCTGCTGCTCTTCCACCGCGAGACCTGGAAGCGCCGCCGCTCCTTCCACTGAGGCCCTGGCCGCGCGCGCAGACGCAATGCGACGGCCTCAGGTCGTCCCGAAGAGCCGATCCCCCGCGTCGCCGAGACCGGGCAGGATGTAGCCGTTCGCGTTCAGCTCGCGGTCGAGGGCGGCGGCGTACACCGGTACGTCCGGATGCTCCCCGGCGAGTCGCCGAACGCCCTCGGGGGCCGCCACGACACACATGAAGCTGATCCGCTCGGCCCCACGCGCCTTCAGCCCGGTCAGCGCGGCGCTCGCGGACCCGCCCGTCGCGAGCATCGGATCGACCACGATGAACCGGTGGACCTCCGAGCGCGGCGGCACCTTGAAGTAGTACTCGACCGGCTGCAAGGACTCCTCGTCGCGGGCCAGGCCCACGTGGCCCACGCGGACTCCGGGGATCAGCCGAACGACGCCCTCGACCATTCCGAGGCCGGCACGCAGGATCGGAACCAGGACGATCCTCCCCTCCACCACGCGATGCCCGGTCGTCTCCTCCAGCGGCGTGCGCACCGTCACTGCCTCCTCGTCGAGGCCCCGGGTCACCTCGTAGGCCAGGAGCATGGCGATCTCGTCGACGAGCTCCTTGAACAGCTTCGTGGGCGAGCTCTCGTCGCGAAGGAGGCGCAGCTTGTGGCGGAGCAGCGGGTGGTCGACCACCGTAAGGTTCGCCAGGTCGGACATTGTCGCCTCCTCGTCGTGGTCGGCTAGCGCTTGATCCGTGCTCCGCCCTCCTCCACGCGGAAGATCCACGATGCGATGCGGCCGGGTCTCAGCGCCCCCGTCTCGTCACCGTACTCGTGGTCTCCGGTGGAGCCCGCACACACACCCGGACGCTCGGCGATCTCACGCGCCAGCGTCTTGCAGCGCACCCCCCACCGCGCCCAGTTCTGCTCCCGCAGATCGACCCACCCCCGCTCCACCAGTCGCTGGTCGCGCAGCGGGAGCTCCTCCTCGGGGCGGACCTTGACGTGCGGACCGCGCAGCACATGGGCGCCGTCGGGCAGCAGGATGGGCAACCCGACGGTGACGATGCGTTGCCGAAGGTCGGCGTCCCCTTCGATCAGGGCCAGGGCCTTGCTGGAGGCGTCCAGCGGGTCGAGCTCCGAGGCCGCCTGGAGCGTGCCGTAGAGCCTCGCCAGGATCTCCCCTTCGAAGAGCAGCTTGGTAAGGCGCGGAGGGCCCAGCATCTCGTAGGCGACGGAGCGAATCCCCGACTCGGCCTCCAGCGCCTCCATGCGGTCGATGGCCACCGAGCGCAGCGCCCCGGCGCGATACGTCGGGCCCATGGTAGCGGCGTCCAGGGCCGTCACCACGTCCTTGCCGGTGGGATGCGACAGGATCTCCCGCACCACGTTGTCCGCGATCTCCTCGGGGGTCACGAACTCCATCAGCCCCAGGGCGGTCAGCGTCTCGAACTCGCCGACGCTGAACAGCCCGTTCTCGCCCGCGTCCAGGTAGACGCCGTCGAGCGGGTCCTGCGTCTGGACCGAGGCCGAGGCCGCCCCGTCGCCGAATGCCTCGGCCAGGGGGATGGGCTTCACGGCGTCGGCCCGGAGGATCGGGCGGCCACCCCGGCGCACCGTGCCTCGGGCGATCGACTTCCACGAGATCGCGGCCGTGGGCTTGACCTCCTTTACGGCGGGAGCCCCGGGCGTCCTCGCCATGAGGTAGAGGAAGAGCGTCTGGGCGCCCGCGATGCCCGACTTGGCCAGGAGCACACGGGACGGTCGCTCCTCGGAGTGCGTGAAGGGGATGTTGAGGCCCATTCCGCCGGTCCCCGCGGTGCCGACCTTCACGAAGACCTCGGTTCCCGCGCGCTTCATCCCCTCGAGCGCGATCTGCGTGTGCCGGATCAGCTGCGGTAGATAGAGCGTGGCAAGGTGCCGTTCCACGGAGTCGAGGTCGGCCCGGCCGGCGGCCGCGTCGGCCCTCAGCCTGGCTGCCGACGCGAAGGCATCCTGATAGGCGAGCGCTCCGGCCGTGTTGACGCAGTCGACCAGGATCTGGGGCTGCACCTCGGCCAGCAAGCGGCCGAGCGTGGAGCGCTGGATGACCTCCTCGGAGAGCTCCCCGTAGAGATCGTCCACCAGGAGGGACCGGGCCTCGGGATCCGCGAGCACGTCCGCCCGGGGACGGTCCTTGAGACGAGCGGGCACGAACAGATCGCCCCATGCGCCATCGAGCTCCACCGATGCGGAAAGGGGGTCCCCCCGCAGCTCCTCGACCGCCGCCTCCGATTCTTCCCGGCGCAGCGACGCGATCACGACCCGCTTGGGCTTCTGCTCGAGACTCTTGCGCGCGACCGCCATGCCCACGAGGCCGGCCCCTCCGAGGATCAGGACCGTCTTATCCCTCAGATCCATCTTCTCCACCTTTGGCTTGTGTCGCCCGGGACGCGGCCCGCAGCGAGCTGATCTCTTCGTCGGTCAGGGCACGCCAGCCACCGCTGGGCAGATCGCCGAGCTCGATGGGGCCGAAGCGCACGCGCAGCAGCCGAATCACGGGATACCCGATCGCGCTCATCATCCGGCGAACCTCCCGCTTGCGCCCTTCCGTGAGGACCAGCGTGAAGGTCGCTTGATCAGGCCCGGTCGCTTCCACCCCGGCACGCATCGCCCTTGCCGGACCGTCCTCCAGAAGCACCCCTCGTCGGAGCCGCTCCGCGGCCTCGGCAGGCGGCACCCCTCGCACGGTCGCCCTGTACTCGCGCTCGACGCCCCCGGAAGGGTGCATGAGCGCGTTGGCCAGCCCACCCTCGTTGCCCATCAGGAGCAGACCTTCCGTCGGCTTGTCCAGCCGTCCGACGTAGCGCAACTCGGCCATCTCCTCGGGCAGGATGTCGTACACCGTGGGGCCGCCGTGCGGGTCGCCTCGGGTTGTGAGGATGCCCGGGGGCTTGTGGAAGGCGATCCACCGCAAGTCCCGGGGCCGGACGATCTGGCCATCCACTTCGACCACGTCCTGCTCGCCGACCCTGCTGCCCAGCTCCATCACGGTGCGACCATTCACCCGGACCCGCCCGGCCACGATCAGCCGCTCCGCCTCTCGCCGGGAGGCCCTCCCCGACATGGACAGGAAGCGCTGGAGTCGCGGCCTCTCGCTCAACGTGCTCGCCTAGTCCGGGTCCTGCTCTGCCCCACCTTCAAAGGGCTCGTCGGCGTCGAAGTCGTCGGTTCCGAGGGCTTCGTCCGTCGCCGCGGCGACGCCCACCGCCGAAGCTCGCTCCGACTCCGACTCTTCGCCGGTCCCTTCGCCGCCCGCTGTAGGGGTCTCCGCTCCCGCCTCCGCGGCGCCCTCGTCGGTGACCCCCTCCGTCTCCCCCGTGTCCTCCGGCTCCGGACCGAGCGGGATGCGCTCCCGCAGCACGACCGGCAGCTCCTCCGGTCGCGGAAGGTCCTCCATCGACTCGAATCCGAAGTGCTCGAGGAAGCGCCGCGTGGTGCCGTAGAGCACCGGGCGCCCCAGCCCCTCGGCCCGGCCCACCACGTCGATGAGCTCACGATCCGAGAGGGTCTTGAGCACACCGGCACAGCCCACGCCCCGCACGTACTCGATCTCGATCCTCCCGATGGGCTGTCGGTAGGCGATGATGGCCAGCGTCTCGAGGGCCGGACCCGAGAGCCGGGAAGGGCGCGGGACGTTGTCGAATCGCTCGAGGTACGGTGCGAACTCGGGGCGCGTGAGCACCTGATAGCCCTCGGCGAGCATGACCACCTGGAAGGAGCGCTGAGCATCGTCGTACTCGGCCTGTAGAAAACGGATCGCCTCCTCGACCCGATCCTCGTCGAGGGCCTCGTCGGCCCGCGCGATCTCGTCCGCGGTCAACGGCGCGTCCGAGGCGAACAGCACGGCCTCGACGATCTGATAGGGATTCACTGGGCCCGCTCTCCTTCTTGTTCGGCGCCGACGGCCGCCGGCGGCTCGTCGCTCTCGGGGACTTCCTCGCTCTCGGGCTCCTCTTCACGCCGATAGATCCACAGCTCCGCGAAGGGCCGCGCCTGACGCAGGTAGAGGATCCGCCGCCGCGTGAGCTCCAGACCGGCGAGGAAGGTCATCACGCCGTGCATCTTCTCGCGGAAGCCCTGCAGGAGCCGGCTGAACTCCACACGGGTGCCCTCCCGCAGCCGATCGAGGATCAGGACGACCTTGTCCTCCATGGCGATCGTCCGGGGCGTGATTCGGTGCTCGCGCTCGCGCTCGACCGGCATCTCGACCAGCAGCGCCTTGGCCCAGACGTCGCTCCAGGTGGTCTCGAGCGGCGTCTCGGTAAGCGAGCGCCGGGGTCTCGGAGGGCAGTACCCCTTTCCGAAGCGCCGCGCACGATCGGCTTCCGCGGCATTCAGCCGCTGCGAGATCTCCCGGATCTGCTCGTACTCGAGCAGGCGCCTCACCAGCTCCGCCCTCGGATCCTCGTCCTCCTCCTCTCCCGTGCGGGGGAGGAGCATCTGCGCCTTGATGCGGACCAGCGTGGCCGCCATCTCGAGGAACTCCCCGGCGCTGTCGAGGTCGTGGGCGCGGATCGTGCGAACCGCATGGAGGAACTGATCCGTGATCTTCGAGATGGGGATGTCGAAGACGTCGATGTCCTGGGTCCGAATGAGGTGCAGCAGCAGATCCAGGGGTCCCTGGAACCGCTCGACGTCCACGAGGAGGAAGCCCTCGCGACGGGCCAAACCCTCCTGCACGCTCACATCCACAGACGGATGAACCCGTCCGCGGCGCCCATCAGGTAGGTCACCGGTGCCAACAGGACCCGGAACAGGCCCGGGAAGAGGAACATGAGGCCCATGAGCACGAGGATCCCGTACCGACCGGCCTGCCGGTATTGTAGCGCCAGCGGGCGGGGAAGCGCGTGGAAAAGAACGTGGGACCCATCGAGGGGCGGAATCGGGATCAGGTTGAAGACCGCGAGGATCAGGTTGAGGAAGATGCCGTACTGGGCGGCTTGCAGCAGCAAATCGGTGACCACATTGGTCCCGACCAGAGCCTCGATCTTGAGGAAGGCGACGGTGGCCAGCGTCGAAATCGCCGCCAGGATCAGGTTCGACACGATCCCGGCAAGAGAGACGCGAATGTCCCCTGCCACGTAGTTCCGGTACCGGGACGGGTTCACCGGCACGGGCTTGGCCCATCCGAACATGAAGCCCGAGCCGCTGAAGTGCAGCGCCAGAGGTACCAGGACCGAGCCGATCGGATCCAGGTGCGACGCCGGATTGAGCGTGAGCCGGCCGAGACGTTCCGCGGTGTCGTCACCCTCGCGGCGCGCCTGCCACGCGTGGGCGACTTCGTGGACGACGACCGAGAAGATCAGGACGGCGATGAGGAGGATGGCTTCCATGGCGGCAAAAACCTACCTACCGTGGGTGGGGAGGGTCTAGTGCCCGGGCCGGGGATGCAGGCGCCCCGGTCGGTGCGCGGACCGGCCGGGCCGTGATGAAACCTAGCGGACGAGGGCCACGAACACCCCGCCCTGAATCGCGCCCATTGCTCCCCTTGCCTGTCGTTTCTAGGTTATTTGGCTCGGTAACGAGGAAAATGCAGCTACGCGGCCCCGAGGCAGCATGCCGAACATCAAGAGCGCGAAGAAGCGAATGGAGCTCAGCCGCTCCGCCCGACTCAAGAACCGGGCCGAGCGGTCCCGCATCCGCACGGCGATCAAGCGCGTGCGGCTGGCGGCAACCGCCGAGGAAGGAAAAGCCCGGCTGGTCGAGGCCCAGGCCATCCTGGACCGCGCAGCGACCCGCCGCCTCTACCATCCCAATACCGTTGCCCGCGTGAAGGGGCAGCTCCAGAAGCACGTCACGCGTTTGGGCGGCTGACGCTCCGCGAGCGTCCGTGACCCGACCCGGGAGCCATGTCGGCGCCCGGGTCGTTTTGTTTTCCGCCCACCCGACCGACCGGCACCTCAGCCCTCGAAGACCGTCCTCCCCCCGACGATCGTCCGGCGCACCTGTCCGCGGAGCTCCCAGCCGGCGAACGGCGAGTTCCGGCTCCGCGATCGGAAGGCCTTCGGGTCCACGACCCAGCGGGCGTCGGGATCGAACACGGTGATGTCGGCTACGCTACCCGGCGCCAGCGTGCCGCCGGGAAGGCGGAAGACCTTCGCGGGCTGACAGCTCATGCGTTCGACCATGGCGGTCAGATCCAGGATCCCCTCGTCCACCACGTGCGTGAGCACGAGGCCGAGCGCCGTCTCCAGCCCGACGATCCCGTTCGGCGCGTCCGTGAACGCGGCCTCCTTCTCGTCGTAGTGGTGCGGGGCATGGTCGGTCGCGATGGTATCGAGCGTACCGTCACCGAGTCCCGAACGCACGGCGTCGACGTCGGCCCGCGTGCGTAGCGGCGGGTTCATCTTGGCCTCGGTGCGGTATCCCTCGACGGCCTCGTCCGTGAGGATCAGATGGTGGGGCGTCGCCTCCGCCGAGACCCGTACCCCCCGGGACTTCGCCTGACGGATCATCTCCACGCCGAACGCCGTGGACACGTGCTGGAGGTGGATGTGTCCCCCGGTGAGCTCCGCGAGCAGCAGGTCCCGCACGATGTGCGCGTCCTCCGCCGCGTTGGGCTTCCCGGGCAAACCCAGCCGCGTCGCGACCAGCCCGGCGTTCATGTGCCCCCGGGCGGACAGGGTGAGGTCCTCGGGATGATCGGCGACCGGGATCCCGAACGCCTGGGCGTACAGGAGCGCGAGCCGCATCAGCCCCGAGTCCATGACGGGACTCCCATCGTCCGTGATCGCCACCGCGCCGGCCTCCACCATTTCGCCGACGAGCGCCAGACGCTCCCCGGCGCGGCCGGCCGAGATGCAGCCCACCGGGTAGACGCGGGCCGCCCCCGCCCTTCGGCCCTCGGCCAGGACGAAGCCCACTGTGGCCGGATCGTCGATCGGGGGGTTCGTGTTTGGCATGGCCAGGACGGATGTGAACCCCCCGGCGACGGCGGCGCGGGCGCCGGAGGCGATCGTCTCCTTGTGCTCGTCGCCGGGCTCGCGCAGGTGGACGTGGGCGTCGATCAGGCCCGGCGTGACCACCAGCCCACCGCATTCGATCACCCTCGTGTCGGGTCCGGCCTCCAGCTCCGGTGCCAGCGCCGCGACCATCCCGTCCGCCAGCATCAGGTCGCGCACACCGTCGAGCTTCTGTGAAGGGTCGACCACCCTGCCCCCTCGCAGCAGCGTCCGCGCGCTCATGCTTCCCCTCCACCCTTGGCGGCCTCGGCCTTCTCGGGCTGTCCGCCGGACAGCAGATAAAGCACCGCCATGCGCACCGCGACCCCGTTGGTCACCTGATTCAGGATCACGGAGTGCGGTCCGTCCGCGACGTCCGAGTCGATCTCGACACCCCGGTTCATGGGGCCCGGGTGGAGGATGAGGAGATCCCGGGGCGCTTTCTCCAGACGTTCGCTCGAGATTCCCCAGATCCGGTTGTACTCACGAAGGGACGGGACGTAGCCGGCTTCCATGCGCTCGAGCTGGAGCCTGAGCACGTTCAGCACGTCGGCCCACTGGATCGCCTCTTCCACGCGGGGAAACACGCGCACACCCAGCTCGCCGAAGCTCCTCGGCAGCAGCGTGGGCGGACCACACACGGCTACCTCCGCACCCAGCTTGAGCAGCCCGTAGATGTTGGAGCGGGCGACGCGCGAGTGCAGGATGTCTCCCACGATGCACACCTTCAGGCCCCCGATCCGACCCATCCGGTCGCGGATGGTCAGCATGTCCAGGAGGCCCTGCGTCGGATGCTCGTGCGCGCCGTCTCCGGCGTTGACCACGTTGGACGGGATCCGATCGGCCAGGAACCCGGCTGCGCCCGACGAGCCGTGGCGAATCACGACCATGTCGATCCGCATCGCCTCCAGGTTCCGCGCGGTATCGACGAGGGTCTCGCCCTTGGCCACCGAGGAGCCGGTCGACGAGATGTTGACCGTATCGGCGGACAGACGCTTCTCTGCGAACTCGAAGGATACGCGCGTCCGCGTGGAGGCCTCGAAAAAGAGGTTCACGATGGTCTTGCCACGCAGCACGGGGACCTTCTTGATGCGCCGCTCCGAGATCTCCTTGAACGGTTCCGCGGTGTCGAGGATGGCGACGATCTGCTCGCGGGACAGGGACTCGAGACCGACCAGGTCCTTGCCCAGGGCGCCGGTCTGGCTCACGCCCCTTCCGTCCCGGCGCGCACGAGATCGACACACAGGCGACCGTCCCTCTTGGGGACCAGCACTTCAACGATCTGGCTCTCGTCCAACAGCTCGACGTGTCGACCGACCACGTCGGGCTGGATCGGGAGCTCCCGGCCATCCCGGTCGACGAGCACGCACAACAGGATCCGCGAGGGTCGCCCCCAATCCATGAGCTCGTTCATCGCGGCGCGAGCCGTCCGTCCGGTGAACTGCACGTCGTCGACGAGCACCACGGTCTGGCCGTCGACCCCGGTGGATGGAAGCTCCGAGCCCCCGATGATCGGGCGGGGCCCGATCTCCTCCAGGTCGTCGCGGTAGAGCGAGATATCGATGGAGCCCACCTCCACCCTCACGCCTTCGGCACGCTCGATCTCCTCCTGCAGGAGCTCGGCGATGTCGACCCCGCGCCGGTGGATGCCCATGAGCACCAGGTGGGACGTACCATGGTTGCGCTCCACGATCTCCCGGGCCATGCGAGAGAGGGCGCGGCGTACGGCCTTCTCGTCCATGACTGCGGTTCGATCGGCGGTCATCCGGGCGTGGTCGGGGACGGCTCCTGGGGGATCGCGGCCGGAACGTAGCGGCGCCCGATTGGGGCGTCAACGAACGGCGTGATGTCGCCTGGTTTCCCGCCCGCGAGCCCTCCAGGAGCCACTCCAAGATGCGAAGACAGCGCCTCACGGCCCTTCTCACCTTCGCGTTGGCGTGGCCCGCGGCGAGCCTCGCCCAGGAGCTGGACGCGCCCACGGTGGTGCTGCACGGAGTCCCCTTCCGCGTTGCGGTCCAGGCGCGGCTCGACCCCCTCACCCTCGAGGTCCGCGACGCCCAGGGAGCGCTCCTCGGCGTCGCGACCGCTGGCCCCCTCGATACCGCCATCGTGAGCGACGCCGTGGTGACCTCCGGCGCGCAGCTCCCCCTTCAGGTGCGCTTCGGCGCTGAGGCGCACGTGGTGACACCCACGCTCGTCCCGGGATGGGTATCGCTGGTGCCCCCGCTCATCGCAATCGCGCTGGCCCTGATCTTCCGCGAGGTCGTCACGGCGCTGTTCGCCGGCGTGTGGTTCGGGGCCCTCATGGTCGCCGGGTGGAACCCCATCGCCGGAACCTGGCGCCTGATCGACCATTTCGTGGTGCCCGCCCTGGGCGACGTGGACGGCGGGCATGTGCAGATCGTTGTCTTCTCCCTGCTGCTCGGCGGCATGGTGGGGGTCATCGCCCGCAACGGCGGGACCATGGGGATCGTGGAAGCCGTCGCACCCCTCGCGAGGTCGGCCCGGAGAGGGAAGATCGCCGCCTGGGCCGCGGGCCTCGCGATCTTCTTCGACGATTACGCGAACACGCTGATCGTGGGCAACACCATGCGCCCGATCACGGACCGCCTGAAGATCTCCCGTGAGAAGCTCGCCTACATCGTCGACTCGACCGCGGCGCCCGTGGCGGCTATCATCCCCATCTCGACGTGGGTCGGATACGAGATCAGCCTCATCGCCGACGGACTCAGGATCGCCGCGGAGCAGAACCCCCAGCACGCGGCCACGCTCGCCGGAGCGAGCCCGTTCGCGATCTTCATCGAGACCATCCCGTACCGCTTCTACCCGCTCCTCGCCCTCATCTTCGTCTTCCTGACGTCCGTCATGGACCGGGACCTGGGCCCGATGGCGCACGCCGAGAAGCGCGCGGCGGCCGGCGGTGGTCTCCACCGCCCGGGTGCGCAGCTCGCCACCGACACCTCGAGCACGCTGATGGAGCCGAAATCGGGGGTGCGCCACCGCTGGTGGAACGCGGCGATCCCCGTCCTCACGGTGGTGGTCGTCGTCCTGTGGGGTCTCTACGTCACGGGCCGTGCCGGGGCGGGGCCCGACGGCTCTCTCATGGACGTGTTCGGTGCCGCGGATCCCTTCTCGACGCTCCTGTGGGGCTCGCTGGCCGGTTGCCTGGTCGCGATCGCGCTCTCGGCGGGACAGCGCATGCTCTCGGTCGCCGAGGGGATCGACGCCACCGTAGCGGGGATGCGCGCCATGATGATCGCGATGATCATCCTGGTCCTCGCATGGTCGCTCGGCGCGGTCACCCAGGAGATCGGCACGGCGCAGTACCTGTCGCAGCTCCTCACCGGGCGCGTGGCGCTGCACCTCGTGCCGGTGATCGTCTTCATCACCGCGGCCGCCATGTCCTTCGCGACCGGCACTTCCTGGGGCACGATGGCGATCCTGCTCCCCCTCGTGATCCCCCTCACCGTGTCGATGGGCGGGGATTCGGGCTTCGACGGGGGTACCCACTACTCGATCCTGCTGGGCTCGATCTCCTCGGTGCTCGCCGGTGCGATCTTCGGCGACCACTGCTCGCCGATCTCCGACACCACGGTGCTCTCCTCCACCGCCTCGGCTTGCGACCACGTGGACCACGTGCGCACGCAGCTGCCGTACGCGTTTCTCGTCGCGGGCGTCGGGATGGTGCTGGGCGACATCGGCACGGCGTACGGGCTGCCCATCTGGGTGGCGCTCGTCGGGAGCGTGGGCGTTCTCTACCTGGCTCTGCGCGTCTTCGGATCCGACGTCCGCGAGTCGGCCGCGAGTTAGATCGCGGGCACCGTCAGCGACCGAACCCCAGCCGCCCCACTTCGCGGAGGAACGGAGCGCCGGCGACCGTGCCCCCGTTGTCACGGGCCCAGTCGTAGGAGAAGAGGACCACACCGGCCGTGCCTCCACGACGGGCCGCCTCGATTTGCGCCAGGGCCCCGTTCAGGTCCGTCACGAAGATGCCGACGCCGGCCCACACGCGCTCGCGGCTTCCCGTCACCGCCACAGCCTGGCGGACGTACCCCTGGAATGCCTCCAGGTCGTCGGTGTACGCCATGGGAACCGCCACGTCCAGGATTCCCTCGCGTAGCCAGCGCGGCCAGTCCTGGAACCTGTTCGACCGGGCGTCCTCGATGTTCGGGAAGACCGCCGCCGAGACGAGCAGGTCGGGTCGGCGGGCCTTCACCGCGTAGTAGATCGACTCGACCATCCCCGTGATCTGGGCCCGCCGGAACTCGTCCCAAGCGGTGGGAAGCGAATCGGTGAACGCGAACGGGATGCTGCGGTACACCGCGTCCAGCCGCGCCATCCGGGCCGAGTCGAGACGTGGAGCCACCCAGGCGCGGAATCGGTCGAGGGCCCCTCTCGAGTAATCGAAGACCAGGGACGGATAGCGCACGTAGTCGAAGTGGATGCCGTCCAGGTCGTAGCGCTCGGCGAGGTCCAGCCACACGTCCTGGACGCGGGCGCGCACCGCGGGGTGCGTCGGACTGGTGTAGATGCCCTCGACGGAGTCGGTGTTGTCGGCCGCGTACTGGCGGAGGGTGCGAACGAAACCCGGCTCCGCAGGATCGACCGCGAACAGCTCCTCGGCGAGGGGCCGCGGGACCGCCAGCCAATCCGGATGGGCGTTGACCACGTGGCGGGGATCGACGGGAAGCGTGTCGCCGCTCCAGATGAGGTTCGTGTTGACCCAGGCGTGCACGGCGAGCCCTCGCGCGTGCGCCTCCGCGATGGTCAGCGCGAGGGGGTCGAATCGCGGGTCGATCGCCCGGAGCTGCTCGGCGCGAGGCTCCCATCGAGAGGCGTAGAAGGCGTCGCCGCGCCCACGCACCTGCACGATCAACGTGTTGAACCCGCCTTCGGCGGCCGAGGCCACCATCGCCCGGATCTCCTGAGGGGTCTGCAGGGTGGTGCGGACGACCCACAGGCCCCGCACCTCCGCGAAGCGGCGGGGCGTCGAGAAGCCCGTCGCGGGCGGCGCCTTCACGACCGGGAGCGGCTCCTGGTCGCGGGTGGCGGGAACGGGGATGGGCTCGCGTGAGGGCGGTGGGTTCGGCATGGCCGGGGCGACACCCGCGCGCGCGCACGCACTCAGGGCCACGACGAGGATCACGGGGACCGGTCCCTTCATCTGCGCTCCCGGAAGAAAGCCTTGAGCAGGTCGGACGACGCGTCGGCGAGCACGCCGCCGGTGACACTGCAGCGGTGATTCAGGCGCGCGTCGTCGAGGAGGTTCCCGAGAGTACCCGCCATACCCGCCTTGGGGTCGCTCGCCGCGTAGACGACACGCGGGACCCTCGCCAGGATCAGCGCGCCTGCGCACATCGCACACGGCTCGAGCGTAACGTAAAGCGTGGTGTCGGTGAGCCGGAAGTCGCCCTGCAAGCCGGCCGCCCGACGCAGTACGGTGACCTCCGCGTGTGCGGTCGGGTCGGCGTCGGACACGGTACGGTTGTGGGCCTCGGCTACCAGCACACCGTCACTCCGCGCCAGGACCGCCCCGACCGGTACCTCGCCGCGGAGTCCGCCCAGGCGCGCCATCTCGAGCGCGCGGGCCATCCACATGCGGTCCCGACCGGCGGGCGGGTCTACCGGAGGGTGTTGGGGCGAAGGGCTCGCCGCGGGCTCGGTCACGTCTCCACGCCGGGGCTTCCCCACCGGCGGGCCTCGCCTAGTGCTGCGTGAGGTTCAGCGGCCCGGCGCTTCCGTCCAGGCGACGATAGAAGGCCGTGACGCGGCCCAGGATCTGGAGCCGCTCGGGATCCTCCACAGCGGTGATCTCACCGCCGGCACGCAGGGACTCGAGCCGCACGCCCTTGCCGTTGGTGCTCATCCGGTGGAACAGCGACCCGGACCCGAGACGCGCCACCACGACGTCACCGTCCTCGAGCTCGTCGAACGCGGCGGGCTCGATGAGGACGTAGTCGCCCTCCTGCACGCCCAGCACCGCCAGATCGCTACTGCCGGCGCGCACGAAGGCCACGCTCTTCTCGCCTGCGAGGCGCCGGTCGAGGGACAGATGGAAGGGCGCCCGATCCGGCCGGAAGCCGGCGCGGTCCTCCGGCATCTGGTCGAAGCACGGAACCGACACCGCCTGGAGGGACAGGTCCACCCCCAGGATCTTCACGCCGCGCGAGCGGGACGGGTCACGCTCGAGGAAGCCCTTGTCGGCGAGCGCCTGAAGATGCTCCGAAACCGTCTTGGTGCTCTTGATGCCGAAGCGCTCTCCGATTTCCCGGATCGAGGGCTGGTACGTATTGGCCCGCAGATACTGGACCATGAAGTCCAGGATCTTGCGCTCGATCTCGCTGAGCGGCTGGGGCCCGACCTCCGCGACGCGCCTCCCGGTCAGGGGCGTCACATCGCGGTGAGCGCTCGATTCGAACCGTGCCAACGTGCTGCCTTTGAGAACGTGGAGAAACGCCCGTTTATTGCAGCGGACGGCTATCCTAATCTGCGCCGCGAACGAGTGTCAAGAAAGAGTTTCATGCCGGCGTCCGCAGCCGCACCAGGGCGCGCCCAATGCGCTCGAGGGAGCGGGACCTGCCCAAGAGCACCAGGACCTCGAAGATCCCGGGGCTCGCGGCCTGCCCGGTAAGAGCGACGCGCAACGGGTGGATCAGCTTCCCGGCACCCACGCCGGAGCGCTCGGCGAGCCCCCGTAGAGCCCCTTCCAACGCGTCCTCGGTCCACTCCGACTCCGCCAGTGCGGCGGACAAGCCCTCGAGCCGCCCGGCCGTCGTCTCGGGATCCCTCTCCCAGTGCTTCGCCATCGCCTCCGTCTCGTACGGGAAGTCGTCGATCAGGTAGGGAACCGCCTGCTCGGCGATCTCCCGCACCGTACGCGCACGAACCTTGAGCAAATCGATGAGCTTCCCGAGCCACGTCTCGTCCAGGGCGCTCGCGGCGTCGCCGATGTTCGCTCCGATCATGCGACGCACCTCCGGTGCGAGGCGCGCGGTCGGCGTGGCGGCGAGGTGGCGGCCGTTCAACCAGGACAACTTCTCCAGGTCGAAGATCGAGCTCTTCTTCAGGATACGGTCCGGGGTGAACGCTTCGACCAGCTCCTCCCGGGTCATGACCTCGCGCTCGTCACCGGGGTTCCAACCCAGCAGAGCCAGAAAGTTGACCATGGCTTCCGGCAGGATGCCCAACGCTTCGTAGTCGCCCACCGCTGTGGCCCCGTGTCGCTTCGACAGCCGCTTGCCATCCGCGCCGAGGATGAGTGGCACATGTCCGAAGACCGGCTCGGCATAGCCGAGCGCCCGGTACAGCAGCACCTGTTTCGGTGTGTTCGACAGGTGATCGTCCCCCCGCAGCACGTGCGTGATCGCCATGTCGTGATCGTCGGAGACCACGGCGAGGTTGTACACCGGCGTTCCGTCTCCCCTGAGGATGACCAGGTCGTCCACATCCTCGTTGCCGAAACGCATGTCCCCGTGCACCAGGTCCGTGAAGCGCGTCTCGCCGTCGGGCACGCGGAATCGGATCGCGAAGGGCTCGCCGGCGGTCACGCGGGCTTCGGCCTCATCTGCGCCCATCGCTTCCGCCCTCTCCCTCGCCACCCTGCTCGGGTGCATGCCCCGCGCCTCGGCCTCCGCCCGTACCTCCGCCGGATCGGAGAAGTCACGGTAGGCGAGCCCTTCGGCGAGGAGCCGCCTCGCCTCGGCCGCATGGCGCTCTCTGCCCTCGCTCTGGAAGAACGGACCCTCGTCCCAGTCGATCCCGAGCCAGCGCATCCCATGCAAGATCGCCTCGGTGTGCTCGTCGCGGTTGCGCATCTGGTCCGTGTCCTCGACCCGAAGCACGAAGGTGCCACCTTCCCTGCGCGCGAGCAGCCAGTTGAAGAGCGCCGTGCGGGCGCCCCCGACGTGGAGGTAGCCGGTCGGCGAAGGTGCGAAGCGTACGCGCAACGTCAGCGCCCCCGCGTCCCCAGACGTTCCAGGAGCACCGCCCGGGCCAGCACCGGGTCGGCGGCGCCGCCGGTCTCCTTCATGATCTCGCCCACGAAGAGCCCGAGGAGGCCGGTCTTCCCGTCATGGTATTCGGCCACCTTCGCCGACCACCGTGCCAGGACCCGGTCCGCCACGCCGCCCAGCTCGTCACGGTCCGCCACCCGGCCGAGTCCGAGCTCATCGACAAGCTGGGCCGGGTCCCCACCGGTGTGCGCCATCCGCTCCAGGACCTCCTTGGCGGCCCTTCGAGAGACCTCCCCGTCGCTGACCATGCGCGTGAGTCTACCCAGGGCCTTCCCCTGGAAGGGAAGCTCGGAGAGCTCCCTTCCCTCCAGGACGCCGCGAAGATCGTTCACCATCCAGGACGCGACCGCCGGGGCGTCCGAGTGGACCCGTAGCGCCGCTTCGAAGAAGTCCGACCAGGTCCGCGACCCGGTCAGCACATCCGCGTCTTCCGGCGTGAGGCCGAGCTCATCCGAATACCGCTGCATACGCGCAGCAAGATCGGGGTCCGCGACACGTGCCGCTTTCCTCTCGGTGCTCGTGCGTGGCCGGTCCTCCGACTCGGACCGAGGGGACTCCGCAGCGCCGGCTGGGGCCGGGGCGGGCGGGGCGGCCCGATCCCCTTCCGCCTGCCGCCTCCAGGTGTCCTTGAGCTGGACGATACGATTGAAAACGAGCCGCTCGCCCAGCCCATCCACGGGATCGCGCCAGAAGTACCCCTTGCGCTCGAACTGATAACGCGTGGAGGGATCGTCCGTGAGCACGGACGGCTCAACCTTGGCGACGCTCGGCGTCGGCAGGGACTCGCGGTTCAGATGCACCTCGAAGTCACCCCCCTCCGGTACGTCGTCGGGATCCGCAACAACGAACAAGCGATCGTAGAGCCGGACCTCGGCGTCGACGGCGTGGGGCACGGACACCCAGTGGATGGTGCCGAGACCCTTGCGGGCTCCCCCGCCCCCGCCTCGCGTCCCTTCGTCCACGGAGCAGCGCAGCTCGATGATCGTTCCGTCGGCGTCACGGACGACCTGGTCGCAACGGATCACGTACGCGTGGCGGAGACGCACCGCTCCACCCTCCGCCAGCCTCCGGAAGCCTTTGGGAGGATCGTCGGAGAAGTCGTCACGCTCGATCCACAGCTCGCCCGAGAAGGGCACGGGCCGAGTCCCCTCTCGGGGCACGTCGTGCGGCCAGTACGGCGCCGTGAGCTCCTCGACCCGTCCGGCCTCCCAGTTCGTGAGCACGACCTTGAGCGGATCGATGACCGCCAGGACCCGGGGAGCCTCGTGATTCAGCACCTCACGGATCGCGAAGTCGAGCTTGCCCGGATCCACGCGTGAGTTGCTCTTCGCGACGCCTACCAGCTCCGCAAGCAGACGTATGGCCTCGGGCGGCACCCCGCGCCGCCGGAGCCCGGCGATCGTGGGCATGCGTGGATCGTCCCAGCCCGCCACGTGGCCATCCCGCACCAAGCGGATCAGCTTGCGCTTGGAGAGGACGGTGTAGTCGAGAGCCAGTCGGTTGAACTCGTACTGGTGGGGACGTGGCTCCGCGAAGCCCACGTTGTCCAGGATCCAGTCGTAGATCTCACGGTTGTTCTCGAACTCCAGCGTGCACAGCGAGTGCGTGATCCCCTCGAATGCGTCCTCGAGGCAGTGGGCGTAGTCGTACAACGGATAGAGGCACCAGTCGTCCCCCTGCCGGTAGTGGTGCGCATGCCGGATCCGGTAGAACACCGGGTCACGCATGATCATATTGGTCGCCGACAGATCGATCTTGCCGCGAAGAACGTGCGCGCCGTCGGGGAACTCGCCTGCACGCATACGTGCGAACAGGTCGAGGTTCTCCTCCACGGGACGGTCCCGGTAGGCCGTGGGGCGACCAGGCTCCGTGACCGTCCCCCGGGCCTCCCGGATCTCCTCCTCCGAAGAGGAATCGACGTAGGCGAGACCCTTTCGGATCAGGGTCACGGCGCACTCGTACATGCGCTCGAAGTAGTCCGAGGCGAAGTACAGGTGCTCTCCCCAATCGAAGCCGAGCCAACGCAGATCGTCCTGCATCGCGCGCACGTACTCGATGTTCTCGGTCTCGGGGTTCGTGTCGTCGAACCGCAGGTGGCAGCGTCCCCCGAACTCTTCCGCAACGCCGAAGTTCAGACAGATCGACTTCGCGTGGCCGATATGCAGGTAACCGTTCGGCTCAGGAGGAAAGCGCGTGACCACACGTCCCCCGTACCGGCCCTCGCGCACGTGGGTCGCAACGATCTGACGGATGAAATCGGTCCCCGTCGGGCGGGGGTCTGTCACGTCGTTCATGACGGGCAAGGACGAGGTGGCGCGCGGGTGCGGCCCCGGCCGCCCCGAGCAGCAAAGGTAAGCCAAACCGCCCCGGGGCTCACGCCTCGGGAGGCCGTAGACCAGCGCCGATCGGGGACGACGGGCGTCCCGCCGGGCTCAGAGGATGATGCCCAGCCGGAAGACGAACTGGTGGTCGGGCTCCACCCATTCGTAACGGACCTCGCCGAACCCGCGCAGCACCAGGGTGCCCACGTCGACGCCCAGGCCGGCCGCCCAGCCGCTGTTCCACTGCGCTTTCGCCGAGCCGGGATCGTGGCGGCGGTGCACCACACCGGCGAGGGCAAAGGGCCTCACCACGGGAAACGGCATGCGCACCCGGACGTCGGCGGTCCAGCCGAGGAAGCCACACCCGTCCGCGATGCCGCAATCGGGCCGGAACCAATCCCCGCCCACCCGCGCCCCCAGGGGAAGCGCCGGGACCTCCACACCCACCGTGGCTCCCAGTCCCCAGGCCCCACCGAAGACGTCCGCCGCCCGCGTCGCGTGAACGCCTACGTCGAACTGGGCGGCCGCGGGCGTAGCGGAGATGAATGCGAACGGGATCAGGCAGAGCGGGAGCGCGAGTCGTCGGAGCATGTCGTTCTACGTTCGAGGGATCATCTCTTCAAGCTGGCCCCGGGCCGGCGGATGTGCCAGACCCGCGGGAAGAGCTTCCCGAGCTCCAGGAGTCCGTCCGAGTCAGGGCGCGAGCCGCGCGACAGCCTCCTACCCGGGCGCCGGGGCCGCCTCGGGAGTCGCGGCCGGCACAGGCCCCCGGCCCCGAGCCCTCAGCTTCCAACCCTCGAGCACCCCGTAGGCGGCCGGCGTGATCGTCAACACGAACAGGGTCGAAGACAGCAGCCCGCCGATGAGCACCAGCGCCAACGCGTCCCAGATGTTGCTTCCGGCCCCGTCACCGAACAGCACGAGCGGCAGGAGTCCCAGAACGGTGGTGGCGGTGGTCATGAGGATCGGACGGACACGCTCCAGCGTCCCGACCAGGATGGCCTCCGGAAGGGGCAAGCCGGGCTGGCGGGCGCGCACGCCGTTCACGTGGTCGACCAGCAGGATCGCATTGTTCACCACGATCCCGAACATCATGATCACGCCGATGTACGCCTCTCGCGTGAACGAGGCCTCCGTGTAGAAGAAGATCAGGTACACGCCGATGAGTGCCATGGGCACCGTGAGGATGACGCACAGCGGCTGGAGCAGTGACTCGAAGAGGGCGGCCGTGACCATGTACACGAGCAGCAGCGAAACCGCGATCACCATCCAGATCTGTCCGCGATCCTCCTGGTTGATCCAGTAATAGTTGTCCGACTTCTTCACCGTGTATCCCGGCGGGGCCTGCGTGGCCTCGATGACCCGGTCGTGGTACAGGTCGCCGAGCTTCTGTGGGCCGCGGAACTCGTAGCTGACCGTGCGCTCGTACTGCTGGTTCTCACGCCGGATGCGGGCCAGGATCTCCCGTGCCTCGACACGCACGACGTCACCCAGGCGAATGCGTCGACCGTCGGGGGTGTCGATGAGGGTCTCGGTCAACGCGAGGACGTCCATGTCCTCGTTGTCCTCCAGCTTGACCAGGTAGCGGACCTCTTCACCGCCGAGCTTGAGACGGGCGAGCCCGGCGCTTCCGCCCACCGCTGCGACCAAGCGGTTCACCAGGGCTTCCACGCTCATGTCGTGACGTGCCAGGCGATCCCGGTCGATCGTGACCACGTACTCCGACGCCCGGTCACGGTTGAAGCGCTGGCTCGACGAGTTCGTGTCCACCTCCTGGACCCGGCTCAGGCGGGTCAGGCGGCGCCCGATGTCCTCGGCGATGTCCCGCACGCGCTCGTAGTTGTAGCCCAGCACGGTGATGGCGTAGTTCGGCGGGCTGGACCCGCCCCCGTAGAACGAGGGCCCGTAGCCGTAGACGCGCACGTCGGCACCGGTGAAGGAATGGCTGTAGGCGAACATCTGCTCCTTGATCGCCACGGGGACCTGCGTGTTCTCCAGGGAATCGGGGAACGTGATCTCCATCTGGCCGCGGTTCTCCCACACCGTGGCCGTGTACTTCTCGACCTCGGGAATCTGAGCCAGCTTGTCCTCGAAGAACGCGACCAGCTGATCGGTGCGGTCCAGGTTCGATCCGCGGGGCAGGTTGATGAAGACGCTGATGTAGGTGCGGCTGCCGAATCCTCCGCCGAAGATCGTCCATGTCGTGACGTAGCGGTCGAACAGTTGGTACGAACCTGCGAAGACCCCGGCCGTGACCAGGGCCGAGAGCCACGGGTGACGGACGGTGAACCCGACGACGTCGCCGTAGAAGCGCACGTAGAACGGCCGGTGTCCCGGTCGCCCTCCGCCCGCCGGACCGACGGCGCGCCCCGGCCTCTCTCCCCCCCGCCGGAGAGAGAGGACCCGCGCGGCCAACGCGGGAATGAAGGTGAACGCCACGAACAGCGACGCGACCAGTGTCAACCCCACCACGATCGCGAGGGGAACGTAGAATACCCGCAGCTCGCCCTGGAGGTAGACGAAGGGCACGAAGACGATAAGCGTCGTGGCCGTCGATGCGAGGATCGGCAGCACGACCTCCCTGGCTCCCTCCTCGGCGGCGACGGCCGGCCTCTCGCCCCGCTGCCATCGGCGGTAGACGTTCTCGAGCACAACGATCGCGTTGTCGACGATCAGGCCGAAGCCCATCGCCAACCCCATCAAGGTCAGGATGTTGAGCGTCAGGCCGCCGAAGTAGATGAGGTTGAGCGCGATGAGCACGCTGAAGCCGATCGTGGCGAAGATCAGCGCCGCCGAGCGGACCGAGCGCAGGAAGAGCAGGAGCACCACGAAGATCACGCCCGCGCTGAACAACGCGCGGGTGCGCAGGTCGCTCAGCTGCTCCCGGATCTCCTTGCTCTCGTCATCCTCCAGGATGAACTGGGCCCCATACGGGCTCACGCGCTCGAGCTCCTGGACCTTCTCCTTCACCTGGTCCGCAACGCGCACCGTGTTCGCACCCACTTCCTTGGTGACGGCGAAGGTCACAGCCGGTCGGCCGTTGATCCGGACGAAGGAGCGGGCCTCCTCGTACGTGTCGTGGACCGTGGCGACGTCGGAGACCCGGATGGGCGTTCCCGACGCGGCTCCGATCACGGCGCGCCGCACGTCCTCCGCACTGGCAGGACGATTCACGACCGTGATCGTGCGCTGCGTGTCTCCCTCACGTACGGCCCCGACCTCCTGGACCAGGTCGAGCTGCGCGATCCGCTGACGAACCGAGAACGGATCGAGCTCCAGGGCGGCGATCTTGTTCTCGTCGAGCAGGATTTCGAGCTGGCGCTCCCGCCCCCCGCCCACCCGCACCACGCCGACCCCGTCCACCTGGGCGAGCTCCGGCGCGACGACGTCGTCCACGTGCCGCCGGAGCGCCTCCAGGGTGTAGGGACCCGTGAACGTGTAGAACAGGAAGGGGCGGTTCTGCTCCTGGAACTCCTCGGGTACGTACGGCTCGACCAGGACTCGGTCGGTTCCGGGTGGCAGATCCTCCTCGAGCGCGGCGATCCGCTCGGACAGGTCCAGCCGCGCGAAGTCCATGTCGGTGTCGCGCGCGAACTCCACGTTGATCCGCGCCGTGCCGGTCCCGTTCTCCTCGAAGGACTCGGAGACGATCTTCTCGACGCCCTGGACCTGCTGGATCGCGGACTCCAGCGGCGAGGTCAGGAAGGCTTCGACGGTCTCGGGAGACGCACCCCGCCACCGACCCGTGACCGTGAGCTGGGGCAACTGGGTGTCCGGCATGAGCTCGATCGGGATGTTCCTCCACGCGGCCACCCCCAGGAGCGCTACCGCCGTGTAGGTCATCGCCACGGCCACGGGTCGACGGATGCTCGTCCGGATCATGGTGTCCGCCTCCGGTCCGGTGGGTCTGGCTCTCCTCGGCGTGGCGCCATGGTCAGTCGCCCCCAGCGGCAACAGGCTCGCCCGCGGCAATGGACGCCCGGATGCGCCCGCGTGTGAGCTCCACCGCCTGGAACACGACAGGGACGACGATGAGCGTGAGCGCCGTGGCCACGCTCAGGCCGCCGATGACGGCGATCGCGAGCGGCGCCCTCAGGTCCGATCCCCGACCGATCCCGAGCGCCATGGGAAGGAGGCCGAGCACCGTGGTGACCGTGGTCATGACGATGGGGCGCAACCGGACGCGCCCCGCCTCGAGAATCGCCTCCCGCAGCGGCATGCCCCTGGTCTGCGCCTGCACGATGAAGTCGACCTTCACGATCGCGTCGTTGACAACGATGCCCACCAGGATCACCACGCCGATCAAACTCATGGTGTTCAGCCCCTCGCCCGCGAGGAGAAGCGCGATGACCGCTCCCACCAGCGCCAATGGGACCGACATGAGGATCGTGAAGGGGTGCACGAACGACTCGAACTGCGCCGCCAGGATCATATAGACCAGGATGAGCGCGAGGCCGAACGCGAACGCCAGGTCGCGGAAGGAGCGCCGCATCTCCTCGTTCTCTCCCCCTACGTCCCAACGCACGTCGCGGGACTGCGTCAGCGGGCGCAAGGCATCCTGGACGGCGACGATCGCCTGGTCGAGGCCCCCCTGCACCACGTCCGCGTACACCGGCACGACCCTGCCCTGATCCTCGCGATGAACCTCGGCCGGTCCGAGCGCCTCCGTGATGTGCACGAGCTCCCGGATGGGGACGCCCTCGACCCGCAGCCCCTCCAACGTGGCCATCGAGTAGCGTCGATCCGCCGGGTAGCGTACCACGACGTCGATCTTGCGGTCGAAATCGACGTACTCTGTGGCACGCGCTCCCCGCATCGCCTGGTCCACGGTCCGGGCGACGACGCCGGGATCGATGCCGTAGGCCGCGCAGGCGGCGCGGTCGATCTCGACCTGCACCTGCGGCTGCCCACGTTCCGAGCCGATGCGCACGTTACCCACCAACGACACACCTTCGAGCCGGCGCTCGATGTCATTCGCCACCTCGTAGGTTGCGTCCAGGTCCTCGCCGCGCACACGCACGGCGATGTCCGCCTCTGCACCCCCGAGCATGGCCCCCAGCGCCGTCGCCTGTCCGGTCTCCACCGACAGGGCTCCGGGGGGAAACTGGCCGGCGAGCGCGCGCATACGCTCCGCGACGGCCTCCGACCGCTCGTGCTCCTTGACGCGAACCTGAAGCCGGGCGGTGTGCAGCCCCGTGGCTTGCTCCCCCTCGGCGTACGCTCGCGCGTCGCGCCCGATGTTCGTGAACACCGCGGCCACGCCGGGATCGGCCAGCGCCGCTGCTTCCAGGACGCCCGCTGCCGCCGCGGTCGCGGCCAGGGCGGTTCCTTCTTCGAGCTCGAGCCGGATCTCGAAGGCTCCCTGATCCACCGGTGGCAGGAGGTCCCTCTGCAGGCCAGCGGCAAGCACCAAAGACGCCACTAACGCCCCCGCGGATGCGGACATGATCCGCCAGGGGTGCTCCAGTGACCATTCCAGGGCACGGTGGTAGGCTCCTGCGAAGCGGTCGAACGCGCGTTCGAACGCGCGCATGCCCGGTGCGGTCGCGCGCCCGAGCGCCCGCCCCACGCCGCGACCCCAGAACCCCACGAGCGCGCGTGCCAACGCCCAGGCACCGACCACGATCCGAACGGGCACCCGTATGAGGGCCGCAGCCGCCCATGCCAACGAGCCGAACCAGCCGGCACGTCTCTCCCGGACCGGCTCGGGCCCAGGTGCCTGCACCGGACCCTCGTCGATCGCGAAGCGCGCAGCCAGGGAGGGCAGCAGCGTGAGCGCGACCACGAGCGAAGCCAGCAAGGAGAAGGCCACCGCCAGCGAAAGATCCTTGAACAGCTCGCCGGCCACGCCCTCGACGTAGATGATGGGTCCGAAGACGCTGATCGTGGTCAGCGTCGAGGCGGTGATCGCTCCCTGCACCTCCTCGGCACCCACGGCAGCGGCCGCCACCGGATCGGCCCCGAGCTCCTCGCGGTGCCGGAAGATGTTCTCGAGCACGACGATCGAGTTGTCGACCAGCATGCCCACCCCGAGGGCCAGCCCTCCGAGGCTCATGATGTTGAGGGAGACGTCGAAGGCCTCCATGAGCGCGAACGTCCCCACCACCGAGATCGGGATGGCCAGCGCGATCGCGATCGGATAGCGCGGATCGCGAAGGAAGAGGAACAGCACCAGGAACGCGAGGATGCCTCCGAACACCAGCGCCTGGACCACGTTCGAGATGGAATCGGCGATGAAGCCCGCCTGGCTGTAAGCCACATCGACGTGGATGGAGGGGTACTCGACCGCGAGCTGCTCGAGCACGCCCTGCACCGAGCCCGCGACGGTGACCGTGTTCGCGCCCGACTCCTTGAAGACGAGGAGACCCACTGCCTCTGCGCCACCGTAGCGCGCGATCGCCTCCCGCTCGGCGAAGCCGTCCAGCACCCTCCCCACGTCCCGCAGCCGCACGAGCCGGATCCCCTGATCGGGGGCGGAGCCGCTTCCGGGGGCGCCTGCTCCCGAGCCCTGGCCGCCCTGGCCTCCACCGCCGCCAGGCTGCTGACGGGCCACGACCACGTCGGCGATCTCCTCGACCGTCTGGAACTCCCCCAGCGTGCGCAGTGGATAGCGGTACCGGCCCTGGAGGATGGTGCCCCCGGGCGCGCTCACGTTGGCCTCGGCGAGGGCGTTGGAGATCTGTTCGATGGTGAGCCCGTAGGCGAGCAGCTTCTGCGGATCGACCTCGACCTGGATCTCGCGATCGAGCCCCCCGGAAACGGCGGCCTGTGCCACGCCGTCGAGCTGTTCCAACCGACGACGGAAGACCGTCTCCGCGAGCTCCTTGGTCTGCCAGAGGTCCTCGCCCCCGGCAACACTGAGCACCATGACGGGATCGGACTCCGGATCCACCCGGAGGATGGCCGGCCTGGAAGCGCTCTCGGGGAACGCGTCCCGTGCGTTGTCCAGGCGCTCGCGCACGTTGAGCATGGCGAAGTCCATGTCCGTGCCCCACGCGAAGCGGAGCGTCACCAGGCTGACGCCCTCCCGGGACACCGACGTCACGCGCTCCACACCGGGGACCGCCGCCGATTCGGCCTCGACGCGCTCGGTGATCAGGCGCTCGACCTCGGCGGGCGCCACGTCCGGATACGTGGTATACACGACGAGTCGCGGATAGCTCACGTCCGGCAACAGATCGATGGGGAGGCGGAGATAGGAGATCCCACCCAGGAGGGTCACCGCCAGGAAGAGCATCCAGACAGCGACCGGCCTGCGGGTCGAGGTACCGGGGATGGACACGGCTCAGGGCGCTCCGCCGGGGGCTGGCTGCCCGGGCGCCACCGGGGCACCCACCGCCGCCTCCAGCACCAGGAGCTCGTCCACGAAGAGGTGACGCGCCTTGATCACCTGGCGGCGGGTGTCGGCCTCCTGGTCGATGCTCTGACGCAGATCCTCGAAGGTGCGGGTGCCGAGTCGATACTCCTCGCGGGCCAGCCTGAGAGCCTCGCCGGCGATCTCGGCCGAGCGCTCCGCGAGCCGCAGGCTCTCGTGCTGGTTCGCCAGCTCCAGAAGCGCGGCGCGCACGGATTCCTCGACCCGGAGCGCGGTCTCTCGCTCAGCCTCGCGTTGGTTCTGCAGCTCGATCTTGGCTTGTCGGATCCCCTGGGTGTTCGAGAAATAGTCGTTGAACATCGGGAGCTGCACGCCGATGTAGAAGCGCTGGTCCAGATCCTCGTCGAACGACAGGTCGAAGAGCGCGTCGCCCTGCGGCGTCTGAGCCCTTCGGCTGACGTTGAAGTTGAGGAAGAGGGCCGGCCACCATGCCCGCTTCGCTTCGCTCACGCCCACTCCCGCAGTTCGTACCGCCACGCGGGATTGGCGGAGCTCCGGATTCACATCCAGCGCGCGGGCCACCAGCGCCTCCGCGTCGAGGGTGCCCGGGTCGAAGATGGGAAGCGGCGTATCCGCGACCCGGAACGGGCCCAGCGCGTCGTCGCCGAGCTGGGTTCGCAGCGTCAGCCGGGCTTTCTCGAACGCGGCCCGCTGCTGGCGGAGGGCGAGCGCCTGCTGCTCCACGGCCAGGTC
Source organism: Gemmatimonadota bacterium (assembly GCA_003248075.1). Classification (GTDB taxonomy): domain Bacteria; phylum Gemmatimonadota; class Gemmatimonadetes; order Longimicrobiales; family Gaopeijiaceae; genus SZUA-318. The sequence continues at coordinate 30,557 of QJYK01000019.1, forward strand.
CGCGTTGAGCACGTCGACCCGGGTCCGCATCGCCAGCCCGAAGAGTCTACGGGCCGCCTCCCGATCGAGCTCCCGGCCGGCCAGCAACTCCTCTTCCGCCCGCAGGAGCTCCCGCTGCTCGAGTACGTCCATGAACGCCCGCCGCACGTCCACGCCCAGCGTCATGCGGGCACGGACCTCCGCCACGTCGCGGTCGAGGTTGGTGAGCGACTGACGGTCCAGCGCGTTGAAGATCGAGGCCCCCTGGATCCTCCACGTGAGATCGAGCGACTGGTTCGTCTGCGAGAAGTAGTTCCAGTCCGACGTCGGGTTTTCGATCGGGTTGCCGAAGTTGTCCGTCGCGATGCGGGTCAGGTTTCCGGTGAACTGCGTCTGGAACAGGTTGAGCTGCGCCTGCGGCAGCACCTGGTCGAACCAGACGGTGCGCATCTCCGTGTCGTTCAGGAGCGCGCTGTTCACGGCCCGACGGTAGGCGGGGTTGCTCCCGATCCCCAGGCTGAGCGCCTGGTCGAGCGTCAGCGTCACGGTGTCCGGCGCCTGGGCCGATGACGGTCCCGGAAGCGCCAACGAGGATCCCAGGACCGCCCAGGCGTACGTTCTGGTCTTCATCGTCCCGGCCTTCCCCCCTCCGCCGCCACGTTCTCCACCAACCGGACCGGCGTGTCGTGGGCGAGGTAGTGGTGTCCGTCCACGAGCACCGTCTCGCCGGGCTCCACCATCCCCTCGTCGCCCGGCAGGATCTCCACGAAGTCCTCGTTCTCCCGACCCGTGGTCACGTAGCGCCACTTCGCGAGCCCGGCTTGGCCGTCGGGCTCGTACACGAAGAGCATCGTTCGCCGGCGGCCCTCTCCACGCTCCAGAATCGCCGCGCGCGGGACGAGCACCCGGTCCGGGAGCGCCTCCGCGTCCAGCGAGACCTCCGCGTACATGCCGGGCTTGATGCGATGATCCGGGTTGGCGAGCAGCACGGTCACCCGTCCGGTCCTGCTCTCGGGATCCACCAGCGGGTTGATCGTCTGGACGCGGCCCACGAAGCGCTCGCCCGGATAGGCTGCGAAAGTGACCTCGGCCCGGCGTCCCTCGGAGAGGTATCCGAGCTCGGCCTCTAGGACCTGGACCTCGACCTTGATCGGGTCGAGGTCGACCACGGTCAGGAGGCCGGTGCCGGTCGTCACATACTGTCCCTCCACCACCTCCACGTCCGCCACCCGTCCGGCGAAGGGGGCCTGGACGCGGGAGCGGGCCAGCCGCAGCTCCGCCTGTCGCACCGCCACCTCCTTCTGATCCAGCCCGCTTCGGGAGCGCGCGATGCGCTGCCGCTCCTCGCGCACCGCGGGGTCCTCGATCTGATCGTCGAACAGGATCGTCTGGCGGTACTCGGCCTGGGCCGCGAGCAGATCGGCCCGCGCCTGCGCCACCTGCAAGGCGAACTCGGTAGTGTCGATCTGCACCACCATGGCACCGCCACCCACCCGCTGGTTCTCCCGCACCGGCACTGCGATGACGACGCCTTCCACCTGCGCGTTCAAGGCGGCACGGCGGAACGCCTCTGCCTGTCCCGACGCGGTCACGCGGATCCAGAGCGTGTCGCGGACGACCTGGGCGCCGGTGACGGGCTGCGGGACCGACGTGGAGAACTGTGCGGAGCCGGACGTCTCGGGGAGATCGGAGGCGACCTGGGTGGAGTCGGAGGCGGCGGCCTCGGCGGTCCCGCCCTGGAAGACCTCAAGCCGCCAGGCCACGCCCGCTCCCAGGACGCCGAGGATGAGGGCGAGGGTCACGAGGCTCAGGGTGCGTCTGGAGAATTCCATGTCCGCCCACCGGCAGAAGCTACGGGATACGTCGCCATCGGCCCGACGTCGGCCTCCGCGCGAACCGACCCTTGGACGTCGGCCGGCTCCTCCAGCGTTGCCGCCGACACCTGTAGAAGGTCCTTGGGAGACGCCACGAACGCCGGTCGGGGCCGCCCCCGCAAGCTGCGCCCCACTTCCCCCGAGCAGCAACCCGAACGACCCGGCGTCCGACTGGCTACCTTACGAGCCATGGACCGGGAGCCTTCCACACCCCTCCGGCGCGCACCGACCCCGGTCGTCGCCCTGATCGTGGTCGTGGGCGTCGGTTTGGGCGTGTGGTGGATCGCCCGCCGCGCGGCGGACGCGAGGGTGGAGCGCGCGATCGTCGCCCTCGCCCCGGGTGGCCTCCCCGCCCCGGACGATCCCGTCCAGGTGGAGCTGGCCGACCTGGGCGCGCAACTGTTCCGCAGCCGGTGCAGCGCCTGTCACGCGGTGGTCGGAGAGACGCGCCTGGGCCCGAACCTGGCCGGAGTCACGCTGCGAAGGCGCCTTCCCTGGATCCGATCCATGCTCCTGCGCCCCGACTCGATGACGCGTGAGGACGCCGACGCCAAGATCCTCCTCCAGGCCTACGGTGTGCGGATGAAGGTCCCGGGCCGCTTCGGTCCGGCACAGGCGCGGGCCGTGATCGAGTTCCTGCGCCGGGTGGATTCGACCCCGCGGTGATCGGCCGGCTGGGCGCTATTCGCCCGCCGCCATCTCCACGGGCACCGCGTCGCCGTATCGGGTCCGCACGTAGTCGAGCAGGATCTGCTTGAACTCGTCGACCAGTCCCTCGCCTTTGAGCGTGAGCGCGTGACGCCCGTCGATGTACACGGGCGCCTTGGGCTCCTCGAAGGTGCCCGGGAGGCTGATGCCGATGTTGGCGTACTTGGATTCCCCCGGACCGTTCACCACGCATCCCATCACGGCCACCTCCATCTCCTCTACACCGGGATAAGCGCGACGCCATGCGGGCATGCTGTCTCGGATGAACGAGGTGATCTCCTCCGCCATCTCCTGGAAGAAGGTGCTGGTCGTTCGCCCACAGCCGGGGCAGGACGTCACCTGCGGCTCGAAGTGCCGGATCCCGAGGCTCTGGAGCACCTGTTGGGCCACCCGGACCTCTTCGGCACGATCGCCTCCGGGACGCGGCGTGAGGGAGACCCGGATCGTGTCCCCAATGCCCTCGAGGAGCAGCGGCGCCAGACCCGCCGTGGTCGCCACGATGCCCTTCGCGCCGAGTCCGGCCTCGGTGAGGCCGAGGTGGAGCGGGTAGTCACACCGCTGGGCCAGAGCCCGGTACACCGCGATCAGCTCGCGAACGGAGGACACCTTCGTCGAGATCACGATGCGGTCGTGGCCCAGGCCGGTCTCCTCGGCGAGATCCGCGGAGCGCACCGCGCTCTCCACCATGGCCTCCAGGAGCACCTCTCCGGCGTCGCGCGGCTCCTCCAGGCGCGCGTTGGCGTCCATGAGCTCGGTGAGGAGCCGCTGGTCGAGCGAGCCCCAGTTCACGCCGATGCGCACGGGCTTGTCGTGGTCGATCGCCACCTGGACGATCTGCGTGAAGTTCGCGTCCCGGTGCTTCGTTCCCACGTTGCCCGGGTTGATGCGGAGCTTCGCGAGCGCGTCCGCGCACGCCGGGTACTTCGTGAGCAGAAGGTGCCCGTTGTAGTGGAAGTCGCCCACGATCGGGGTGAGGTACCCCGCGTCGCGCAGCCTGCCCACGATCTCGGGCACCGCCCTGGCCGCTTCGTCGTTGTTCACGGTCACGCGCACGAGCTCGCTGCCCGCGTCCGCCAGAAGCCGGACCTGCTCCACCGTCGATCCGACGTCCGCCGTGTCCGTGTTGGTCATGGACTGGACGACCACGGGAGCCGAGCCGCCCACCGCGACCCCCCCGACGTCGACCTGGACCGTCTTCCTGCGCTCCACCTGGATCACCGAACGCTCCCCCGAAGAGGCACTTCCCGGGTGCCCGCTCCTGGGCACGCGAAGCGGAATCTACCCGCGGGAAACGGGGGGTCCAAGCCACGCCTGAGGGGCGTGTACGGTCGCGACATCCGGGAACCGTGACACGGCGCGGGGGTTGTGACGTCCCGATCGCCGTCCGCCCACGCCCTCCCGGCCCCTCCGTGACCCGACCGCTCCGCATCGCCGTGCACATCGGCGCCCTCGTCTACGGCGGTGGCGAGAAGTGGTCGGTGCTCCTCGTCCGGGGGCTCCAGGAGCGCGGACACCGGGTCCGCCTCTACTGCCAGAACGAGGCTATGGCGGAGAGGGCGCGATCCGAGGGGGTGGACGCGGCCGTCGGACCGCTCGGGGGGCACCTGATGTTCCCGCACGCGCTGCGCTTCGGCCTCCAGCTCCGCGATTTCGCGCCCGACGCCCTCCTTCTGGCCACCTTCAGGAAGGTCTGGCTGGGAACCATGGCCGCGCGCATCGCCGGTGTGCCGCGCGTCGTGTCACGCATCGGCCTGGACACCGATCTGCCCGCCAGGCACTGGACCTATCGGATCGTGTACCGGCGCTGGGTGGACGCGGTGCTGGTCAACGCGGACGGGATCCGTCGCGAGATCGTGAGCGGCCTGACGGGCTACGACCCCGGGCGTGTGATCACCGTCTACGACGGCGTCCGGCTGCGCGAGACGGGCCCCCTGTCCATGGAGGACGCCCGTCGGGAGCTGGGTCTACCCGAGGGCGTGCCCTTGGTTGGCTCGGTCACGCGCTTGAGCGCGCAGAAGCGCATCGACCGAATGATCGAAGCCGTCGCCCTCGTCCCCGAGGCGCACCTCGCGCTGGCGGGCGAGGGAGAGCTCGAGGAGGAGCTCCGACGGCGCGCAGCCGAGCTCGGCGTGCAGGACCGGGTCCACTTCCTGGGCTACCGCGGGGACGTGGAGCGGGTGTTGGCGGCTCTGGACGTCTTCGCGGTGACCTCTGACCGGGAGGGGATGGCCAACGCCATGCTCGAGGCGATGGCCGCGGGTGTGCCGGTCGTCAGCACTCCCGTGTCCGGTGCCGCGGAGGCGCTCGCCCCGGATGGGTCCGGACGCGAAGCCGGCGTCATTGCGAGCGCCGAGGCTCCCGCGTTCGCCGCCGCGCTCCGCGGCCTCCTCGCCGATCGGGCTCACAGGGGCCATCTCGCGGACGAGGCGCGGCGCCGAGCCGCGGAGCGCTTCTCGTACTCCGCCATGGTGGACGCGTGGGAGGCGGTGCTCGGAGGCGCCGACCCGTGGCTCTGGCATCGAGGCGCGTCCGTACGGCACGGATGAGGCCTTGCACCTGGCCGACGGTTCGGAACAGGTTGGCCTGACGAAGGGCCAGTACGGAGGGGCGGCATGTCGAAGTTCTGCGGGGTCGGACCGATGGTGGCGGCGACTCTGGTCGCCACGCTCGCGCCCAGCGCGCGCGCCCAGGCCGTTCGTGGCACGGTATACGACGCCGCCAACGGAAGACCGGTGCAGATGGCGGGCGTGTACCTCCTGGACTCGGAGAGGCGGCCGGTCACGCTGGCGATCGCCGACTCGCTCGGACGCTACTGGCTCGAGGTCCCGGACTCGGCGGAGTACTATCTGTTCGCTCAGAGGCTCGGCTACTTCGAAGTCGAGTCTCCCCTGGTCATCATCTCGACGGCGAGGGACTACGACCTCGACCTGGAGCTTCGCCCCGAGCCGATCGCGCTCGACCCGCTCGAGGTCACCGTGCGCAACGAGGACTTCATCGATTGGTGGCGACTCGAGTACGGCGGAAACCCTGCGGACACGCCGGGCTTCAGGCTCATCCAGGGCGCGCGGCTCCAGGAGGCACGGCTGCGTGCGGCGGACAACACCGAGGTCCTGCGCTTCCTCTACGTCCCGATCACCCACGGCCGCCAGGTGTGCATCGGCGTCACGCCTCGAGCGGTTCGCGGCGGCTGGCATCGCGCCGCCCCGAATCCGGCCGAGGAGCAGAAGGCCCGACCGGAGTCGTGCGGCCGGCTCTATGTGGACGGCCGCTGGATGCCCAACGAGCACATCGAGAGCATCGACATGTCGACCATCGCCGTGATCGCCACGGTTCCGGGGGTCGTGCACATGTACACCCGAGGCTTCGACTGGACGTTCCGGGGGCGTTGAGGGGCCAGGAACGATGCACGGGAGCCACGCCTTGTCTCTCCCACGGGCGACTTTTTCGGTCCTGAGGGCCGATAGCCTGGATCAGCGCGCCACCCGGGCGTTGGTGAGCTGAGCCAACCCGGCCAGCGTGGTCTGGGCCGCATTCAGCCCGAGCCGGAAGTCGTCGTCGGTGAACGTGGTCCACACGTCGAGGGGCGTATGCCAGGTCGGGTTCCAGCCGCCGCCGGTCTGGGCCCCGCGCTCGTTCTCGCGCAGGCTGATCGAGGCCACGATGTCCTGGAAGCGGCCGGAATCGGTGTTGGTCATGTGCGGTCCCACGGATGCCGGGTAATCCGTGGTGTACGCGTCGGCCGCCGCCTTGAAGAAGAACGCGAGCTTCATCGACTCCTCGGCCATCTCGGAGCTCGACTGGAACTCGATGTTGACGTCGGCTTCGGGACGCTGGTCGCGGCTCACCGTTCCGTCCGCTCCGGGCGCTCCGTGGTCCCACAGCATCATGTCGTGCTGGATCATGCCCAGCCACCGCGGCTCCGGATACCGCCCCGACCCGGCCGGGCTCTCCTGCCCCTGGAGAGCCCGACGCTGCTCGACGTACGCCGCCGCTCCGTTGGTCCCGGTCTCCTCGTTGTTCCAGAGGGCGAAACGGATCGAGATGTCGGTCTGGACGTCGGGAGCATTGAAGATGCGAGCCAGCTCCATGACGAGCGCCGTGCCCGAGCCGTCGTCGTTGACCGCCTCGTTCACGCCGTGACCGTCCATGTGTGCGCCGACGATGTACATCTGGTCCGGATGCACGGTCCCGACCTTGGTGCAGTACACCTCCTGCCGTTCGCCGTCGACGGGCTCCTCCCGGTTCAGCTCGCGAATCCGTTCGTCGGGCTGCGCCATCAGGTCCCGATTGACCCCGGTGCGCGCACGGTACCCGTAGATCGTCGACCCACCCGGCCCGTTGCCGTTCCGTCCCACGAGTCCACCCGTGGGCGTCGTGAGGTCCGGCGGCTCCTGGGCCGCCGCCGGTCGCCCGCCCCTGGCGCCCGCCCTTCCCTGCCCCTGGTTCGGCGGGGGCGGGGGCGGATAGGTGTACGTGATCCGCTCCGTGTTCGTGCACCCCACGGCCTGGAGCTGCGACTCGATCCAGTCGACCGCATCGCGGTTGCGCTGGGTGCCCTGGCGCCGGTCCCCGAACTGCGTCAGCCCCTTGAGGGTGGCCTTGTAGTTGTCGAGGGTCAGCCGATCGACCAGGGCCTGAACGGGATCGCCCTGCCCCGCCTGCGCCGCCCCTTGTTCGTAAGCCCCGGCCATGAGCAGCGTCGATACCGCGGAGAGAAGAAGGACTCTTGAGCGCATGGGTGCGACCTCGGCCCGTGGACGTGGAACAAGGACGGGGACCATACGGCGCAAACGGCGTCGTGACAACGCGTGAGCCCGGCCCGGATCCGGCTGCAGCGGGTCGCGTCGTGCTCCTCATCGCTGTCGACGCCCGGCACTCGTTGCGCGCGGCACGCGGCGCCGCGAACGTGATCGCCATGAGTGACATCCCCCCTCGTCTCTCCCAAGCCCTCACCGACCGGTACCGCCTAGAGCGCCGGCTCGGGGAGGGCGGCATGGCGGTCGTCTACCTGGCGCGGGACCTGAAGCACAACCGCGACGTCGCCATGAAGGTGCTCCGTCCCGAGCTGGCCGCGCTGATCGGAGCCGAGCGATTCCTCGCCGAGATCGAGACCACCGCCCAGCTACAGCACCCCCACATCCTGCCGCTCTACGACTCGGGCGACGCGGCCGGGTACCTCTACTATGTGATGCCGTACGTGGAGGGCGAGACGCTCGCCGAACGGCTGGCCCGGGAGCGCGAGCTTCCCGTGGACGAGGCCGTTCGGATCGCGGCCGAGGTAGCGGATGCACTCGACTACGCGCACCGCCACGGGATCGTCCACCGGGACGTCAAGCCCGCCAACATCCTGCTGCACGAGGGGCGGGTTCAGGTGGCCGACTTCGGCATCGCGCTCGCCGTCCGTGAGGCCGGGGGGAGCCGCCTGACCGAGACGGGCCTGAGCCTGGGCACGCCGCACTACATGAGCCCGGAGCAGGCCACGGCCGACCAGTCCGTGGATGCCCGCTCGGACGTCTACAGCCTGGGCGCCCTGGTCTACGAGATGCTCGCGGGCCGACCGCCGCACCACGGCTCGAGCCTCCAGGCCGTGATCGCCTCGTTGCTGACGAAGCCGCCGCCGGCCGTGGACGAGGACCGGAAGAGCATCCCGCCCGCGCTGGCGGCCGTGGTGCATCGGGCGATCGAGCGCCTGCCTGCCGACCGATTCCAGAGCGCGGCCGAGCTGGCGGAAGCCCTGCGCCACCCGCCCCCTCTGTCCCGGCCGGGGGCCGACGCCGAGGGCGCCGGCTCGAGGGTCAGCCGTTCTACGGAGCGGGTCGTCTGGGCCGGGCTCGCGGCGGTCCTCGTGGCGGTCACGGCGGTCGTCGCCCGAGACAAGGCCCCGGCGGAGTCGGTACGGGGGCCTGGGTTCCGCTTCCAGGTTCCGGTGCCGTACGTGAGTTTCCCCCAGGCGGGCACCCGTGTCGCACTCTCGCGGGACGGGCGCACGCTGGCCTACGTGGCACCCGGCGGGCCTCGGGGCTTCAACACGCTCTATACGCGCGACCTGTCGACGTTGGAGTCGGTCTACGTCTCGGACGCGACGGAGGGTGCGAGCAACCCGGAGTTCTCCCTCGACGGTCGGGCGGTCTTCTTCCGCAGTGGGGACGTCTGGGCCGCCGTGGACCGAGGGCGGGGCGTCGTGAGTGCGTCGTGGTCGCCCGACGATACGTTCGGCAGTGGCCACTGGGCGGATGACGGGCGCATCTACGTCGCCCGAGTGGGGGGCATCTATCGGCTCCCGGAGGGGGGCGGACCACCCGAGCGCGTCGCCGAAACCCAGCAGGAGGGTCTCGGATACGAGCTGATCCCCACCTCACCGATCCGGCTCCCGGAGGGGCGGGGCTATCTGTACGGCGCCCTCAACCTGGGCCCCGGCTTGTCGGACGTGTGGGTCTACGACGCCGAGTCGAAGGAGAACCGTCTCATCCTGAGCGGTGCCGGTCACCCCTATTACCTCCTCATGGGTGCGATCGTCTATCAGACACCCGAGGGACGGCTGGACGGCGTGGCCTTCGACCTGGGGAAGCTGGAGATCGTGGGCGAGCCAAGGCCCCTCGTGACCGACATCGTGTGGCCCACGGAAGAGGGGGGACGAGCCTACGGCGTCTCCGACAACGGTGTCCTGGCCTACGACCAGGTCAACCCGGAGGGGATCGAGTTGGCATGGGTGGACCGGCAGGGTCAGGATACGGCCATCGCTCTGGGGCTGCCCAGGGATATCCGCGATGTAGCGATCTCTCCGGAGGGCTCCCGCATCGCGTTCGGGGCCGTCGTCGACGGAGACGAAGACATCTACCTCTTCGATCTCGAGCAGGGAACCCAGACCCGGATCACCACGGGTGGTGGCACGAACGAACGTCCGACCTGGCTCCCGGACGGCGATCGGGTCGCGTTTGTCTCCGATCGCGCCGGCGGGGTGCGGGCCATCTACACGCGTCCCGTCGACGCCAGCGCGCCCGCGGAGCTGCTGGTGATGCGCGAACGGCTCGTCCAGCAGGTCACCTGGAGGGACGACGGTACCTACGTCTTCCGGGAAGGGTACACCGACACCCTGACCCAGCGGGATCTCCTCTATCGAAGCCCGGGTGACACCACCAGCCGCCCCTTCGTCGTGTCCGACTTCGACGAGCTGGCTCCAGAGTTCTCCCCCGACGGCAATTGGGTCGCTTATCTCTCCACCGAGGGCGGCCGGGACGAGATCTACGTGCGGCCCTTCCCGGGTCCGGGCGGGCGCGTGGCCATCTCGGCGGACGGGGGCACGGAGGCGTCGTGGGCGCCCGACGGCAACACGATCTACTACCGGAGCGCCAGGGACTCGCTGGTGGCAGCCCGATTGAGCTTCGAGGGCGGAGGGGTCCGCGTGCGCGGCCGGACCAACCTCTTCTCCACCGCCCACTACCTGCGGGACCGCAACGACCGGGCCTACGACGTCCACCCGAGCGGCGAGCGCTTCCTGTTCATCCGGCAGCCCGCGATGACCCACCTGGTGATCGTGACCGACTGGTTCAGCGAGGTTCGCCGGATCCTCGGGCTCGACGGGAGGTAGGGTCGGCACCCACCGGACCACGCGCACTCAGCGGAACGAGACGCGGATCTCCACCGGGCCGTCTTCCCGCAGGCCGTCGTAGCGGGCCGAGAGCTCCTGACCCGCGTGCGGGGGCATGAGCGGCGTGACGCTGCCCAGCGACAGGAGCATGCCATGCTCCAGCGGCTTACCCGCGTCCTGCAGCGCATCCCTGAGCCAGCGCACCACGTTCACGGGGTGGCCGAGCAGCGCATCGCTGCGGCCCTCGGCGAGTACCTGCCCGTCCCCGTCCAGCAGCTCGAGGTGGATCCCGCCGAGCCACACGTAGGCGTCCTGGTCCGGGAGCGGGATGGGCTCGCCCACGATGCCCAGCCGCCCGCCCGCATTGACCGCCGCCAGCGCGGGCCCGTCGAGCGCGACGTCCGGCGCGTACATCAGGTCCGGCAGCTCCAGGAAGGGTACGACGGCATCCAGCGCCGCCATGAGCTCCTCGTCGGTCTCGGCCATGTTGATCGCGTCGCTGCCTACGCGCACGAGTAGGTCGCCCTCGAAGAACGGACGCGACCCGAAGCCGGCCGGAAGGACGCTGCCCGAGGGGAGCAACATCTCCTTCAGGAGGACGCCGTACAACGGATGGGACACGCCGAACCGTTGCTGCGTCTCCGGGCTGGTCAGCCCGGCCTTGTAGCCGGCGACGCGTCCCAGGGTCTGCGACAGCTCATGCACGTACGCGTCCTGGATGCGGTAGGCCGCGTCCAGCGTGAGGCCCTCCCTTACCATGCCGATGGGCTCGCGCGCGAGGAAGGCCTCGGTCAGGCGGTCGACCGGATCGGCCTCCCCGGCGCAGCCGAGGCATGCCAACAGGAACAACGCCGAGCGGGAGCCTGTCATGGCCTTGCTCGCGGGAGGAGGGATCGGCCTCGGATGGCCGGAGTCTACCCATGCGAATCGTCGTTAGCCAGCGCGACGAACCCCCTGCAGAGGGCGTCGCGTGTCGTTACGCGCCGCGGAGGGCGCGGGGAATCCGAGGAGGTCGGTCGCAAGTTGCGGCGACTCTATCGGACCAGAACGCGAAAGGTCGCGCCCTTCAATAGCCCGACGAAGGCACCCATGAACGCACCGCTCGCGGTGCTCAGGAGGACCCCGGCCACGGGCTCGTCCGACCAGTCGCCATAGTCGTAGGGTTGCGATCCGCCGGACGCGAGAACGCCTGAAGCCAGCAAGGCGCCGATCCCTGCACCCGCGAGCATCCCGCACAGGATGCCGTCCCCGAGGCCTCGCAGCTTCGACTGCGCGGTAACCACGCGAAGCTCACTTATCGGCAAAGAGATCCTACCCGATTCGACCCCGCCCGATACCGAGTCTGGCGTGAACCGCACGTCTCTCCAGCGAAATACGTCACCGCTCGAGGTATACACGTCGGCTTCTCTCCCCTTCAAGACGCGCATGGCACCGGCCGCGGCGTCCGCGTCGAAGCCTGGGCCGAGGGACCGCGTGTGGGTGCAGCCGATCGCGAGCACCCCGAGTAGGCTCATCACGAACCGTTTCATCGCTTTTCATCTCCCGGGGAGGCGACTCCGTTCAGGGAGGCGAGCGGGCCGTCACCTGAGGCGAATCTCGATCCGACTGCCGCGCACCAGTCCTCCCACGCCGCCCAAGACGGCCCCGAACACGGCACCCCCACCGACCCCGTCGGTCCGGGACCCGGTAGGGGAGCGTACGAAGCCCAGCGCTCCCCCGGCCACCGCCCCGATCATGACTCCGTCGAGAAGACCGCGGGCATGGGATCGCGTTTCGACGCGAGCGACGCTCGGAGTCGGCAGGGCCTGTGCGGAGCCAAGGGCCATCGCGCTGCCGCTCCATACGGAGTCGGGGGATAGACGGATATCGGACCAGAACAGCACCCGGCCGTCGCGGAGGATCAGTTGTCCACTGAGACCACGCGCCCTGGCGCTGACTGCGCGGAATGCGCCGGGGGGAGCCGTTCGATCGAGGACCGTCGTATGGGTGCACGCGATGGAAGCCGTGGTGGCAACCACGGCGATGGCGCCCCAGGCGCTTCCGCGTTTCCCAACGCCCGTCTCTGACAGCATGGCGCCAATCCCGGGAGCATCAGATGTGCCAGGCGCACCATCGGCCACCGGCGGCGGTCATGGCCGCACGCGGGAGTCCCCGGATCCCGCCAGAGTGAGACGCTCTGACTCGGATGGAGTCAACTTGACCTCGACGCCAACCGGTAGACCCTGGCGCTATCGGTCCCTCGGAAGGCTGAACACCACCACCGTCCCCGACCCCGGGTTGTCACCCCACCAGTACCCCGACGGGCGACCGGAGGCAACGGCGACGTACTGCCGGCCATCCACCGCATAGCTGACGACCCCTCCCCCGATGGCGCCCCCGGTGTTGAAGCGGTACAGGACCTCTCCCGAGTCGGCGTCGAGCGCGATGAAGTCACCGGTGAGCTCGCCGGCGAACACCAATCCTCCGCCCGTGGTGGTGACCGCTCCCACCATCGCGTCCGGGGAGTGGTACTTCCATCGGATACGACCCGTGGCCGCGTCGACGGAGGTCAACCACCCGGTGCGCTCCCCCGCGGGCTCCACCTCGCCACCCAGGTACTCCGAGCCCTCGACGTAGCGCACCTCCGAGGCTTCGAAGTCCCTGAAGGTGTAGCACCAGTCCACCGCGGGGGTGACGAGACTCCGGGTGCCGGGGTGGAGCGCGGGGCCGTTCCACTCGACACCCCCCAGGATCCCGGGGCAGGCCCGCGTGCCCTCCGTGGTGACGGGAGCGTCCACGTTCTCCCGCGTCGTGACCGGTGCCTCGAAGACCCGCGCCTTCCGGTCCCGGTCCAGGACCCGGAGCATGCCGTCCTTGCCCGCGGTCGCGACCAGGTTGCGCATCACCCCATCCACCGACTCCGAGTAGATGGGGCTGACCTGGGTCACGTCCCAGTCGTGCTCGTCCTCGGGCACCAGCTGGTCGTACCAGCGGAGCTCGCCCGTGCGCACGTCGAGGGCCACGATTGAGTTGGTGTAGAGGTTCGGTCCGGGCCGCAGCTCGATCGGGAGGTCGGGTGCGGGGTTGGTCACGGCCACGTAGAGCTCGCCGCGGTCGGGATCCAGGCTGAGGGGCGTCCAGATCGCTCCGCCCCCGATCGGGATCCCGGCGGGGTTCCCCCAGCTCGGCCCGCCCGAGCGGCTCGCACCGGGCACGGTCTCGAACCGCCAGATCGCCGTCCCGTCGGTGAGTCGGAAGGCCCCGACCCAACCGGAAATGGCGTTCTCGCTTCCCGCGGGTCCCACGAGGATCATGCCATCGTAGACGAGCGGCGCCATCGTAAACGTTTCGCCGCGCCAGGGATCCGCCACCTGCCGGGCCCACAGCAGCCGGCCGTCTTCGGCGTCGAGGGCGACGAGATAGCCATCCGGCGTCGCCCGCACCACGTACCCGTCCTGGAGGGCTACGCCGCGGTTGTTCGGCCACACCTCCCGGTCCCGGGGCTGCCACTGGTGACGCCAGATCTGGCGGCAGGTCGCCGCGTCGATGGCCGCCGTGGTGCGCACACCGGTGAGATACATCACGCCGTCGTGGACGACGGGGCCGGTCTGGAAGTTCCTCGGCTCGCCGAGCTGGTACAGACACGCGGGAACCAGGGTGTGGACGTTGTCCACGTTGATCTGACGCAGGGGCGAGTACCGCGTCCCGGAATAGTCGCGCGTGTGGTAGAGCCAGTCGGCCGAGTCCGTGGACGCGGCCAGGAGATCCGCGACGCCGGGCCCGCGGCCGAGGGGCGCCGCCCGTTCTCCCCGGACGAACTCGACGGCCGCCACCGCCGCCTCGTCTCCCGGTGTGACAAGGCTGAGCGCGGCCAGGCGCCGGACGTCGGAGTCCAGGGGGGCGTCACCCGCCGCGACCCCGTTCCGGGACATGATGTAGGCGAGGATGGAGAGCTGTTCCGCCTCGCTCAGGGTTCCGACGTTGCGGGGAGGCATGGTGCTGACCATCACGTACAACAGGTCCGAGAGGTTGACGTTCTCCCGGGACCAGGTCCGCCGGAACGTGGGACCCGTGAGCGGGGGGGCAGAGCCCTGGCTCAGGTCCTCCCCGTGGCAGCGGGCGCAGCTCTCGGCGTAGAGGGTCCGGCCCGCATCGGCCTGCGCGGCCGTATACGTCGCCGGACCCTCCTGGGCGGACAGGGAACACGGGGCCACCCAGGCCCCGCCGAGGGCCAGCGCGCCCAGCGCTCCAACGACGACGTTCAGGGTGGCGGTTCGATGGACCCTCATCGCACATCCTCCGCTTGCTGTCGTGATGGCCGGCTCAGCGCTCGTGCAGCGCCGGCGCGATGGGCTGGCTCAGGAGCGCGCGATCCAGATCCCGAAAGCCGGCGCGGAAATAAAGGGCCCGTGCGGGGTGGCCCTCCTGTCCAGTCTCCACGCAGAGATTTCGGATCCCGAGCGTCGCGCACTCGGCCTTCACCGTCTCGAGCAACGCTGCACCGACCCCGCGCCCACGCTCGTCGGGCCGCACGAAGAGGTCGTCCACGAAAGCGCGGAGGCCGCCGAACTCCATGCTGTAGCCGAACGTGAGGACGACAAAGCCGAAGGGCCGCTCCTCTCGCGCGGCCAGCCATACCGCCCCGAGGCTCGGCTGCTCCATGAGCGCCCGGAAGGCTTGCGCCGCGGGCGCCGGATGCAGCTCGAAGCCGGCTTCGGCGTAGAACTCCTTCATGAGGCCGACGAGGGCGTCGACGTCGGACAGGTGCGCTCGTCGGACCAAGGGAGACGGGTCCCGGGTGTGGGGGCTGCCGCATGAGTCCGGCATCTTCTCGAGCGGCTAGAATGCTCCCCGGGTGGCTCCCGGTGCAAGCCGGCAGCGCTCGAGAGGGCCGCACCGCGAGCCGCGAGCCTCCTTTGGCTGCGGAAGGAGGCGGGCCCTACGTTGGTGGCCGACGCCTCCCGTCCCTGCGGAGCCCTCCGTGCCAACGTTCTGGATCGTCCTGCTCGTCTTCGTGGCGCTGGTCGTGATCTACGACCTCACCCAGACCCGCCACGCCATTCTCCGCAACTTCCCCATCATCGGGCACTTCCGGTACATCCTGGAGTCGGTGGGTCCCGAGCTCCGCCAATACATCGTCACAGGCAACGACGAGGAACGCCCCTTCTCCCGAGATCAGCGTCGATGGATCTACGCGTCGGCGAAGAAGCAGAACTCCTACTCGGGCTTCGGCTCCGACAACGAGATGGAGCTGTCGTCCAACTACCTCATCATCAAGCACGAGACCTTGGGGCTCCAGGACCCCCCCGCGCACGGCGAAGACTACGCCCTGCCGTGCGCCAAGGTGCTGGGCGGCGCACGGAAGCGCCGCCTCGCCTTCCGGCCCTCGTCGGTGGTGAACGTGAGCGCCATGAGCTTCGGCTCCCTCTCGCCGCGGGCGGTGGAGGCCATGAACCGCGGCGTCGCGCTCGCCGGGTGCCTGCAGAACACCGGCGAGGGCGGGATCTCGCCCTACCACCTGAACGGTGGCGACCTCGTCTGGCAGATCGGGACCGGCTACTTCGGCGCGCGAGACCACGACGGTCGCTTCGACCGGCAGAAGTTCCTGGACAAGGTGGCCGCCCACCCGGTGCGCGCCGTGGAGATCAAGCTCTCCCAGGGAGCCAAGCCGGGTCTCGGCGGCGTCCTGCCGGCGGCCAAGGTCACCGCGGAGATCGCGCGGATCCGCCACGTGCCCGTGGGCCGGCGCGTCATCAGCCCGTCCACCCATTCCGCCTTCGGAAGCGTGGACGAGCTCCTGGACTTCGTGGAGGACCTCGCCGACGCCTCGGGCGTCCCCGTCGGGATCAAGTCGGCGGTGGGCCGGATC
>QJYK01000241.1 GCA_003248075.1 Gemmatimonadota bacterium
GAAGCGGGCGCCGGGTTCACGTTCCCCGCGGACGCCCCGGCGCGCCGCATCGACTACGTGCTCGTCGCGGGGCCCCTGGACGTCCTGGACGCCCGCGTGCTCGACACCGATGCGTCGGACCACCGTCCCGTGCTGGCCCGCCTGTCGCTGCGCAGACGCTGACCTGGGGAGAAGACGGAATCGTGGAGACCCGTCCTTTCGGCAGCACGGACCTCGACGTGAGCGTCATCGGATTCGGTGCCTGGGCGATCGGGGGTCCCGCGGCGGCCGGCCCTACCCCCATCGGATGGGGTGTCAGCGACGACGAGACCTCCCTCGCAGCCCTGCACAGAGCCTTCGAGCTGGGGATCACGCTCTACGACACGGCCGACGTCTACGGGCTCGGGCGGTCCGAGGAGCTGGTCGGACAGGCGTTCGGCAACTCGGATCGGGTCGTGATCGCCACCAAGGTCGGGCACCGTGTCGACGGATCCGGGTCCCTGATTCCGGACTACTCGGCCGATCACATTCGCGCCGCTTGCGAGGCCAGCCTCCGGCGACTTCGCAGGGACGCGATCGACTTCTATCAGCTCCACTCCGCCCGCGTCGCGCATCTGGAGAACGGAGCGTGCATCGAGGCCATGGAAGGTCTCCGGCACGAGGGCAAGATCCGCTACTGGGGACTGTCGCTGAACACGTTCCATCCCGAGCCCGAGGCCACCTTTCTCATGGACCGGGGCCTGGGTAGCGGCTTCCAGCTGGTCCTCAACCTCCTGAACCCCCGTGCGCTACCGGTGATCGAGCGCGCGAGGTCGGCGGGCGTGGGCGTGATCGCGCGTATGGCGCTCCAGTTCGGTCTGCTCACCGGAACCATGGAACGGGGCCGGCGCTTTCCCGCGGACGACCACCGCTCCTTCCGGCTCGACGAGCGCATCATCGATCGAACCCTGGACCTGCTCGAGCCCCGTTGGCGGCAAGCCGCGGCGCTCGGGCTCACGCCCACGCAATTGGCCCTGGGCTACGCGGCGGGCGTTCCCGGAGTCTCCACGGTGATCCCCGGCATCCGCACGCCGGCACAGGCGGAGAGCGCCGCGGCCGCAGCAGCACCCCTTCCGGCCGGCGCTCAAGACCTCGTCGATGCGCTCCCGGCCGACGCGCGCGCGGAGATCGTGACGCTGCTGGAGGCAAAGGGATAGAGGGTCGCTGAAACCTCGTGGAGCGTCCCTCGTAGTCTTACCTATGAACCATAGGTATACCCCTGCGCTGAGGTGAGACCTTTGGGCATCTCCCGCACGCCCTTGATCCGGGGCACGCTCACGCCGCTCATCCTCAAGGCGCTCAGCCGGGAGCCCCGCCACGGGTACGCGATCGCGGCCTGGATCCAGGAGCGGACCGAGAGCGTCCTTCAGGTCGAGGAGGGCGTGCTGTATCCCGCCCTCCACAAGCTCGAGGAAGCCGGCCTGCTCGGGGCGCATTGGGGCCAGAACGAGACCGGAAGGCGGGCGAAGTTCTATGCGCTCACCGACCAGGGCCGCGCCCGACTGCGTGAAGAGGTGGCGCAGTGGAAGCGCGGCTCGGCTGCCGTCGACGCCGTTCTCGACACGGCTGAAGGTTGAGCGGGCGCGATGTCTCCACCCTTCCCGCTTCCCCGCCGCCCGGCCCGCAGACGCATCCGGCAGGACGTCGACGACGAGATCCAGGGTCACCTCGAGCTGAAGGCGCGCGAGCTGGAGAGCGGGGGGCTATCCCCGCGCGAGGCACGGATACGGGCGCGCGACGCCTTCGGATCCGCCGACACCGTGAGCGCGGAGTGTGCGGCGATCCAGCGCCGTATCCTGCGCCGAAAGGAGCATCGCATGAGGCCGGACGAGCTGACGGGTGACCTCCGCTGGGCGGTGCGCAGCCTGGCCCGCGCCCCGGGATTCGCGGTATTCGCCGGCCTGACGCTCGCGCTGGGGATCGCCGCCAACACCACCATCCTCAGCGTCGCCAAGGGCCTCTTCTTCCGGTCGCTTCCCGGCGTGCGGGAGCCCGAGACGCTCGTCGAGATCTCGAGGGGTCCGGGGTTCGTCTCCGTCAGCTATCCCATGTACGAGCAGTTCCGCGACCGGGCTCCGGCGCTCACCGGGCTCGCCGCGTTCGACGTGGTCGGTATCGCGCTGGACGGCCGGGGCCTCGATGCGCCGGAAGTCGTGATGGGCCTCCAGGTGAGCGGCGACTACTTCGACGTCCTGGGGACCCGACCGGCCGCGGGCCGGTTCTTCCAGGGTGCCGAGCGCGACCCGGCGTCGGGACTCGCGGTCGCGGTCCTCAGCCACCGGCTCTGGACCGATCGCTTCGACGCCGATCCCGGGATCGTCGGCGCCGCCGTCTCGCTCAACGGCCGGCCCGTGACGGTCGTCGGCGTCGCCGAGGAGGGCTTCGCGGGCCATGCGGCGCCGGCCAGCGCTCAGCTGTTCATGCCCCTCGGGTCGCCGCTTCCAGGCTTCCACGAGCCTTCCAGTCTGCAGCAGCTGGACTCGGGCATCCTCGAGCTCGTGGGACGGGTCACGCCCGGAACGGACGTGGACGCCCTGGGCCGACAGCTCGGCCAGCTGGCGGGAAGCCTCCTGCAGGTGGAGGACCCGGACGCCCGCCCGTACGTCGCCGAGGTGCGGCGGTACGCGCCCGTGCCCGGATCGTTCCGGGGTCCGGCCGGAGTGTTCTTCGGCATCATGGGGGTGCTGGTCGGGCTCGTGCTCGCCATCGCCTGCCTCAACGTGGCAGGGCTGCTCATCTCCCGCGCACAGGACCGGCGCCGCGAGATCGCCGTACGCATGTCCCTCGGCGCCGGACGCGCCCGATTGGTGCGCCAGCTCGTCACGGAGGCTCTCGTGCTCGCGGTGCTGGCCGGAATCGGAGGCATCGTCCTCACGTATTGGCTGACCGGCGCGCTGAGCGCCTTCCAGCTTCCGATCGCTCCGCTCCCCGGTCTCGTGCTGGACCTCCACCTGCGTCCGGACCGCGCGGTGATGGCGTACTCGACGCTGCTCGTTCTCGGCACCGGGATCCTGTTCGGGCTGGCGCCCGCGCTGCGAGCCACCCGCGCGGACCTGGTGACCGACCTGAAGGAGGGTGCGGGAAGGGCCAGAGCCGGACACGGCCGCCTCCAGGAGCTCCTGGTGGGCGCCCAGATGGCCGGGAGCCTGGTGCTGCTCGCCGGGTCGGGCCTCTTTCTCCGGGCGTTGGTCGCCGCGGAGCGGCTCGACCCGGGGTTCGAGACCCGGGACGTGAGCGTCGCCTCGTTCGACCTCGAGCTCGCCGGCAGACGGTCGAACGAAAGCTGGCGCTTTTATGAGGATCTGAGCCGCCGCGTGGGAGAGCTCCCCGGCGTCACGGACGTCGCGGTTGCGGGCAAGCTGCCGCTGGCGGGGTTGTCGCAGATGGCTCCCGTGCGCTTCGAGGGGGTCGAGCCCCCGGACGGCAGCCGGGGGTTCACGCTGGCCAATCAGAGCGTCGGACCCGGCTATTTCCGCACGCTCGACATCCCGATCGTCGAGGGCCGCGGCTTCCTCGATTCGGATGGAGCCGCCGCGCCGCGTGTGGTGGTGGTGAACAAGGTGCTGGCGGACCGGATGTGGCCGGGTGCGTCCCCGCTCGGACGTACCGTCACGATCCCGTTCGGGCCGGACGGTCCCGAGGCGTACGCGGTGGTGGGCGTGGCCGCCACGGTGAGCTACCGCCGCCCGGCCGAGGAGCCCATGGCGTTCGCCTACTTCCCGGCGTCGCAGCGCCCCCGGACCGACATGATCCTCCACGTCAGGACCCGCCCGGGCACTTCGCCCCCGTTTCCCGCGATCCGGAGGATCGCGTCCGAGCTCGAGCCCGCCGCCGCGGTGCTGAGCACAGGCTCTCTCGAGAAGGCGGTGTCGCTCTTCATCCTGCCACAGCGGGCGGGAGCGTGGGTCACCGGCATCGTCGGGATCTTCGGCCTGTTGCTGGGCGGGCTGGGCGTGTACGGGCTGACCGCCTACCGCGTCGCTGCCCACCGGCGTGAGCTCGGCGTGCGCATGGCGCTGGGCGCGGGCGCGCCCGAGGTCCTCCGGGGCGTGCTCCGGCGCGGCATGGTCGCCCCGGTGGTCGGTGGCGCGATCGGGTTGGGCGCCGCGCTCGTCCTCAGTCGCTTCCTGGAGGCGTTCCTGTTCGGAATCGACCCGCTCGACCCGATCGCGTTCGGCACCGTGGTGGCCACGCTGGTCGTCGCGTCGGTGGGCGCCAACCTGGTGCCCGCCGCGCGGGCGGCCGCGCTGGACCCGGCGGAGGTGCTGCGCGCGGAGTGAGGTGACGAGGCCTGGTCGCCGTCCTACGCCGCGGGCTCGGCCGCCGGGAGGGTCACGCGGAACTCGGTGCGGCCCGGACGGGAGCTCAGCTCCACGAGGCCCTTGTGGCTACGGACGACCGTGCGCACGACGTCGAGGCCGAGCCCGCGCCCCTGACCGACGTCCCGGGTGGTGAAGAAGGGCTCGAACACGCGCTCCTGGTCCGACTCCGGGATGCCCGGCCCGTCATCGATCACGCGCACGACGACGACGCCGTTGCCCAGGTCCGCATCGACGGAGATGCGCACGGATTCGGCGGCCGCCTCGATCGCGTTGTCCACCAGGTGCATCCAAACCTGGTTCAGGTCCGCCACCGATCCCGGCACGCGCGGCAGATCGCCGCCCACGCTCAGGTTCAGGGCCACACCCTTCGCGGAAGCCTTGGCGCCCATGAGCGCCACCGTGTCCGAGAGGTGGTCTTCGAGCGCGATCGCGACCAGCCCGGGAGCCCGGTCCATGTGCGTGTGCTTCTCCACCGCCGCGACCAGGGAGTGGATGCGAGCAGCGGACGACGATACGCGACCCGTGAGACCGCGGAAGGTCACGTCGGCGGCCACGTACCTCAGCACGGCGGGGAGCTGGGCGTCGTCGAGCGCCGCGGCCGCCGACTCGAGATCAGGCACAGCGACCCCGCACTCGGCGAGCGGGTACGCCAGACCCGCATCCACCCCGCGGCCGTCGAGCCATTCCTGGAGTCGGTCCTCCAGGTCCGCCCGCTCCACGGGCGACATCGGCTCGCTCTGCCCGCGACATGCGGCCTCCAGGGCGTGGAGCGCTTCCCGTTTCTCCGCGCCCAGGCCCGCAGCGCCCAGGGCGCGCGACGCCTCGGCCAGCTCGGCACCACACGAGTTCAGGTCACCCGCTGCTCGGGCCACCGCCGACGCCGGGTTGTTGAGCTCGTGGGCCAGCCCCGCCGAGAGGCGGCCCAGCGCCGCCATCTTCTCCTGATCCTTGTCCTCGGACTTGAACACCCGAACCCGGGCCAGCATCTCCTGCACGCAGGCGGCGGTGAACTCGTAGCACGCCCGCGTCATGTCCTTGAGGTCCTCCTGCCGGATCTGCAGGAACTCCACCGGTCCGTCCGCCACGAGATAGCCGCGGGGCTTCGTCATTCTCGAATAAGGTAGGTACCCGGTGATGCGCCCCGCGGTCACCTCCCTCACCTCGCGCTCCATTCCGCCCTGATCCACCCGGACCGAGAATCGACCCGAGATGAGGATCATGAGCCCGAAGGAGCTGACCGCGTCTCCGCGGAGCGTGTGGCCGTCCTCGTAGCGGTGTACCTCGCCATGCTCGACGAGCCATTCGAGCTGGTCGCGCGGGATGTCGGCGAGCGCCGGCAGGTCGCCGAGGCGTTGGACGATGGACGCGGTGTTCACGGTCATGGATGTCGGCGTGCGCGGGGCTTCGGAGGAGTGGTGGGCCAGTCTACGGATGGGTGGGAGGCGGGGCAATCGAGAGGGGACGGGCTTCTCGACCTCGTCCGATGCCGCACCGTCAGCCTTCCGTCTCCTCCTACATGCTGATCGTGGTTCACGGCGATTCCGCTGGGTGGTCGTTGGTCACAGACAGTCGTAAGCGGTTGGCTTTATGGGATTTCCGGGCTTGTGCCGGCCAAAGCGACCGAAGCTGTGGGCGGCACTCTGGGTGTCGGCGACAGGGGTCTTGTCACACAGATTGTCACAACTGAGTACCGGGTCTCCCCCTCGACATGTGAGATGAACCGTGGGCGCACGGGGCCTCAGAGTTCCTCGGCTTCGAACTCGATCCCGAGGTGCTCGAGAAGGCGGTTTTCGATCTGCGCGCGGAGATCCTCGTCAGCGAGAACCCCGATACGCTCGACGAGGCGGAGCTTGGAGATCGTGCGGACCTGCTGCGGCATCACAATGCTGCCGAACCCCGAGCCCACCACGTTCGACGGCAAGAGGACTTCGAACGGATAGACCCGGCGCTGTTTCCCCTCGAGCTTGGTGAGTGGGAGGATGGTCACGACGTCGAATTGGACGTTGAACCCGTCGTTCGAGATGACAATCCCGGGGCGCCGGTCTCCCCCCTGCTCCCGTCCGACATGAGGCTCGAGGTCGATCCAGTAGATCTCCCAGCGTCCGACAGGGCCAATGTAGCTCACCGCTACCCCTGGCCTTCCCCGAGGCCCTCCCCGACCGCGGGTTCGAAGGCCCGCGTCACGGTGGCCATGTCCTCGCGGAACGCCGGATCCGAAGCGGCTTCGGCGTAGGAGTCGTAGACGCGCCGTCGGCGCAGCTCCCGCAACTCACGGATGACGGCCTTCTCGACGAACGCATTCTGACTCTCCGCCGCACCAGCTTCCACCGCCTGCCTCACGGCCTCGGCAACGGACGACCGCACCTGCCATCCGGTCTTCCGCGGTCGATCGGCGGGCGTTACGTCCCCCGTGCGTGCGAGTGTCCGGCGACCTCTTGATGTCATCGATCCTCCCGTTCCAGAGACGCACCTAAAATAGTACCCTCAAAAGCTCCGTACAATGGTACCACATGCGGTACCTGTGATGGAGGGCCGGGCACTTCCCCCTCCGCACCCGTGGCTCAAGCGGGCTCGCCATCCCACGACCGCGCGTCCGCGTCGTATGAGGCGCTCCTCGGGTGACTCGGACATGGAAGCGCGGACCAGGCTCAAGCAGGGATCGTGGTCATGTCGGCGACGGGGATCTTCCTGTCGGCGACATGAAGATCCTCACAACATGCGGCGCGTGACTCGATCGGGGAACCAGAATCCGTTGCTGGGCTTGGGCTTAGCGTCTGGTCAAATCACATGCTGATCCGGTAGGGGAACCAGCTCGCCACCGCCAGCCCGCCCTGCATCGCCGGCTTGAAGACCCACTCCGCCGCCTCACGCATGAGCCTCTGGTTGAAGCCGCGATCGCGGGTCGGAGGGTTCAGCCGGGTCGAGTCCGGCACTACGCGCCCCTGGGTGTCCACGAAGACCCAAACCTCGACCGTCGTGCCCTTCAAGCTCTTGTTGGCAGGCGGGATGATCATCCCCCGGGGTGTCGCGGGCTGGAGGCGGAAGCGCCCCTCGGCCGCGTTGCCACCGTCGCCGCGGCCGGTGCCGTCGGGGAGGCCAGGGGGCTCCCCGTCGCCGGGATCGTCCCCGAGCACCGAGGCGGGGTCGAGGGAGGGCTCGTCCTCGAACTCCACCGGCTCGATCTCGATCTCCACCGCCAGCGGTACCGGCGGTCGGATGATCGGCCGCGAGGCCGGCACGCGGAGGTTCATCGCCTGCATGGAGCCCCTGGCCGCCCGGTCGTCCCCGGCGCGCGGACCCGCGGCCGCGAACGGCGACACCGGAATCACGGCTCCCCGCCACCCGAGGAAGATGAGCAGGTGCAGCAGCACGGACGCGAGGAGCGCCCGCCGCCAGATCTTCCGCTCCTGGCGCCGACGCTCCGCGGGATTGAGTACGTGCTGCTTGGCGTTCATCCGGTGGCGGGCGGCGTGGGACGTCCCCTGCACCCGGTACTACTGGCGAGACGCCCGGTGTGTTTCCCCGCCGGTCACCGCTTGAGTCGCTTCGCCCGCTCCGACCAGGACTCGCCATGTGTGATCCACGCCGCCGGCGCCTCTCCCTTCAGCCAGTAGCCGAACCACTCCAGGATCCGCCGGTGGTAGTCCACCTGCTGTTCCTTCACCCGAAGCCCGTGGTCGGCGCCGGGATACACGAGCATCGCGACGCGCTTCCCGGCCCGGCGGGCGTAGTTGTAGTACTCCTGCCCCTGGCGGAAGTCCACGGTCCCGTCGCTGTCGCCGTGCATGAGCAGGACCGGGGTCTCGAGGTGATCGATGTAGTTCACCGGCGAGCTCTCGAGATGCCCCTCCAGGTCCTCCCACGGCGGGAGCGCCATGCGCGCCTGACCCGTCTCCCAGTGGCTGAACTCGGGGATGCCGGGGCCCCAGTGGATGTTGCCGGCGAAGCTCACGAAGTCGGTGATCGCCGCGCCGGCGACGACGGCGGCGAAACGGTTGGTGCGGGTGGGGAGGTAGGCGGCCTGGTAGCCGCCCCAGGAATGCCCGATGAGCCCCATGCGCTCGGGATCCACACGGCCGGTCGCGACGGCGGCGTCCAGCGCGTGCTCCACGGCGTCGAGCGCAGAGGGGCCCGGACGTCCCGGTTCGTAGACGATGTCGGGCATCAGCACGAAGTACCCCTGCTGCGACCAGACCTGATAGTTGTAGTAGCTCCGCTCGCTGGGCACGTAGTAGCGGTGCAGCCCGTCGGACAGGCGCTCGTACTGGTAGAGGATGAGAGGGTAGCTCCGGCCCTCCCGATAGCCTGCGGGATAGACGAGGATCGCCTGCAGGTCGTGGCCGGCGTCGGTCTGGTACGACAGCAGCTCCGTATGACCCCAGGCGTAGTCCTTCTGGAAGGGATTGGTCGTGGTGACCTGCCGGAGGTCGGAGAGCGACCCTCCACCGACGAAGACGTCCGGCGAGTCGTCCCAGCGCTCCTTGCGCAGTGCGTAACGCCGGGAGTCCCGGGCGCTCCGCAGACCGGTCACGAGGGCGTCCTCGATCAGAAGTGTCCGCACCGGGCCCGATCCGGAGAGGTGCGCGTATCCGGACGCCTTGGTCGTCGCGTCCCGGACGGAGAGCCAGAGGTCCGCGGGGTCCAATGCGGTGACGTCGCGACCGAAGCGCCGGGCCTCGGGGTCGGGTTCGACCACGCGGTACTCCCGCCCCTCCTCCGCGCCCCGGGTGAGTCGGGCGAGCAGGCCCGAGGCGAGGTCCGCGCGCCAAACGTCGTGCTCGTCGTAGAGGAAGGCCGAGGACTCCCCCTCGTCGAAGCCGCCCACGCCCCAGGTGGGGCGCGGGCCGGGATAGTCGTACTCGTCGAGTGGCATCGTGAACTCCACGTCGGCGTCGGCACCGAGCACCCGGCGTTCCAGCGTCGCGAGGGTGATGGCGACCCAGTGGCCGTCCTCGTACACGAGGCCGACCCGGGCGGCGGGGCCTGTCCGGACACCGCCCCGCACCTCGCGGCCCATGAGCGCCCGCTCGCCGGTGGCCGGGTCCACGCGGTACCAGTCGGCCACGTTGTCGCCGAAGCGCCGCTGGACGTGGTAGGGCGTGTAGTCCGGCACCAGACCCCATGCCGATCCGGCCACCAGCTCGACCGGCTCGTCGAGGTCCCGGCCGAGCACGACCAGTCGATCGTCGGCCGGGTGCCAGACGGCCAGGAGCGTGCGGCGCTGGTTCCGATCGGCCGCCACTTCCTGCGCACGGATCAGGTCGTCGTCGTCCCAATGCCAGATCTCGACGTCCGCCGGTCCGACCTCGTCGGCGCCTCCCTCTCCGCTCCCTGCGGCAGCGGAGTCGGACGGCGCGTCATCTTCCGCGCGCTCCTCACGAGACGGCCAGGGTCGCAGCCCCACGAAGAGGGCACGTCCGCCGTCGTCGAA
>QJYK01000213.1 GCA_003248075.1 Gemmatimonadota bacterium
AACGTGCCAATCGACTCGCAGGACCGGGCCGGCGCCCGGCTCCGCCTCGCGCTCACGGCCGCGGTGCTGCTGGTCATGCTCGGGGCGGCCGTGGTGGTGGGGGTGCTCGCAGGGCGCAACATCCAGAGGCTCGAGCTCGTCGATGCCCGTCTCCGGGACACCGGCCGCTTCGCCGAGGCTCGTGCGCGGCTGCAGAGACGGGCCTTCGAGCTGCTGCCCATCACGCTGCCACGTGAGAGCGTCCTCGTAGGCGACATCCTGCTTCAGCTCGAGCAGGCCGCCAGCCTGGGCGACCGCCTCCCGACCGAAGTGCGGGCCACGGTAGAGGGGCTCCAGCGCGCCCTGTCCCGCCCGACCGTGCTTCGCGACGACATCGTTCTTGCGGCTTCACTGCTCGAGTCGATCGTGGATGCGGAGTCGGTGGTGCAGGAGCGGATCTTCGCGGACGCGGTAGCCGCGATCCGGTACGAGCGAAACATCACCCTGGCCGGACTCCTGGTGCTCACGGTGTTGTCCCTCCTGGGCGTGTGGACCGTGCCCCGCGCAGTGTCGCTGCGCGCCTTCGTGCGCTTCTGGCTCAAGGGCGTCCTGGAGCACCGCAAGGCCCTGCTGCGCGCCGAGCGCCTCGCGCTGGCCGGCGAGGCCGCCGCCGGTCTGGCACACGAGCTCCGTAACCCGTTGGCCGGCGTGACCCTCGGACTCCAGAACCTGGAGCGCGACGTCGAGGGATTGTCCCCGAGGATCCGTCCCCTCGTGTCGGAGCTGGAGCGTGTGACCCGCACGCTCAACGAGCACCTCGGCGGGCTCAGGACCCCACCCGAGGCTCCGGTGCCCGTCGACGTGGAGCGCCTCGTCTCGGACCTGGTAGAGCTGCTCCGCTACGAGGCGTCACCCGGAGTCGACGTGGTCACGGACGTCACGTCCGGCCTTCGTTGCCACACTCAGCAGGACCGGCTCCGCCAGGTGCTCCTCAACCTGGGCCTGAACGCGCTACAGGCCATGGAGGGCGGCCGTGGCACGCTGCGCTTCGCGGCTCGCCGGGTGGAGCGACGACTCCTGGTGACCGTCTCCGACGGTGGTCCGGGCTTCCCGGACCAGGTGCTGCAAGGCACCGCCGGCCCGTTTTCGAGCACGAAGCCCGGGGGACTGGGACTCGGGCTCCGACTCGTGCGCCGGCTGGTGGGCGAGATGGGTGGAGCCGTGTCGCTGAAGAACCGCGAGGAGGGCGGCGCCACGGTGGAGCTGACGATCCCCTGTGCGGAGGACGCCCAGTGAGCGGGGACCTTCTTCTGGTCATCGAGGACGAGGAGCTGCTGAGGGAGGAGCTGGCGCGGCACTTCCGACGGGACGGCTGGGACGTCCTGGTCGCGGCAAGCGTGGCCGGCGCCGTCGAGGTCCTGGAGTCGGCCGGACCCGCGCCCCTCGTGGTCATCTCCGACCTCGCGCTCCCCGACGGCAACGGCCTGGACCTGCTCGAGGAGCGGCGGGCCCGAGGCGACGTGGCCGAGTGGGTGCTCCTGACCGGATACGGCACCGTGCCGGACTCGGTGCGCGCGCTTCGTCTCGGCGCCCACGACTTCCTCCAGAAGCCGGTGTCCCTCGAGCGGCTCGAGCTGGTCGTGAACGGAGCGGCCAGAGGGGCTCGAGCCCAGAGGACGCTTCGCGAACGCTCCGACTCCGGCCAGAGGCGCTATCCTCCCGAGGCCTTTCTGGGCCAGAGCGTCCTGGCGGCCGAGACGCGAGACCTGCTGGCCCGGCTCAGCCGACTCCGGATCACGACGCTCTTGATCGAGGGCGAGACCGGTACCGGAAAGGGCTTGGCTGCGCGTATCCTGCACCACTCCGGCCTTCGGGCCGAGGGACCATTGGTCGAGGTGAACTGCGCCGCGCTCCCTGGCGAGCTGCTCGAGTCCGAGCTCTTCGGGCACGAGACCGGCGCCTTCACGGGAGCCAACGCACGGCATCGCGGACTCTTCGAGCAGGCCGCGGGAGGAACGCTCTTCCTCGACGAGATCGGCGAGACCGCGCCCGCGACCCAGGCCAAGCTGCTGAAGGCCGTGGAAGACCGGCGGATTCGCCGGGTGGGGGGAGAAAAGGAGATCGAGGTGGACGTGCAGATCCTGGCTGCGTCCAACCGGGACCTGAGGGTCCGGGTGGACGAGGGCACGTTCCGGGAGGATCTCTACCACCGGCTCTCGGTGCTCACGGTCGAGCTTCCCCCGCTGCGCGCCCGCATGGAAGACCTGAACGAGCTGGTCTGGGCGGCGGTGGCCGAGTTCAACGCCGCAACGCCGACGAAGGTCAAGGTGATCCCCGACGGGGTCTGGCGGAAGCTCCGCGCCTACGCGTGGCCCGGCAACGTCCGCGAGCTTCGCAACGTCATCGAGCGTTCCGTGCTGCTGGCCACGGGGCCGGTTCTATCCGATCGCTGGCTCAGTCTCCCGTCCGAGTCCGAGCCGCTCCGACGAGAGGCGGCCAGGGATCCGACCGCGATGGTGATCTCGCTGGACGGCCGAACCACCCTCGACGGCATCGAGGCTAGCATCCTCTCCGAGGCGCTCGAGCGGATGGACGGAAACGTGTCCGCGGCGGCCAGACTCCTCGGCATCACCCGTCAGACGCTGCGCTACCGGATCGAGAAGCACGGACTCGCGGAGCGTGGCCGGGATGAAGAAGCCGGCGCCGACCTGGATGACGACTCGGGGCCGGCGTAACGGATGGCTCAGGAAAGCCAACCTGGCCGCTTTCGACCATCCCTCCGCGCCGACTCCCGACGCACCTCCTGTAGATGGGGCACATGCCCCCTGGCACGACCGATGCGTTCCGCTGCTCGTGAAGGAAGGAACGAATCCAAGGAGGAAGATCCATGAGCAGGGTGTGGAGGAGTGTGGGGCTGCTGTTCGGGCTGGTGGCGATGGCGGGCACGATCGCGAGCGCGACGGCTTCCGCACAGACGACGAAGTCGAAGACGGGGACGGTCACGGTCGACAACGCCCGCGCCGTCCCGGTGGTGGTCTATCTCGAGCGCGGCGAGTTCGACATGCGGTTGGGGACCGTGCCGGCTCACACCAGGCAAGCCCTCGACCTGCCGCGTTACGCCGCCGAGGAAGGCTCGGTGCGCATCTTCGTGCATCCGGAGGGCGGCTTCGACCTGGCGACACAGGACCTGACACTGAGCCTGGGCGGCAACGTGGACATCTACGTCCCGACGAACGAGGTGGGCTACCTGCCGCCTCCTCCGCCGGAGATGATCCCCGACCCGGGAGCCGGGACCACGACGGTCACGGTGAAGAACAATCGCGCCGAGCCGGTGACGCTCTTCCTGGAGCGCGGCGAGTTCGACATGCGCATCGGCGTGACTCCCGCGAATCAGGAGCGGACGTTCGAGCTGCCCGAGTGGCTGGCGATGGAGAGGGCGAGCGTCGAGCTGTTCGTCCATCCGGAGCGTGGGCACGACATGGGTAGCGAACACTTCGAGTTGACCAAGGGAGCGCACCTGCTGGTGAAGGTGCCCCTCCACTGATCGCGGCGTCCCCCCCTGGAGCACGAACCCGGGAGCGGCCAAACGGCCGCTCCCGGCGCGCGTCAGGGGTCGCGCGGCCCCAGCCCGAAGCCCAGCGGGTACGCCTCGCTCACCCGGACCGGCAGACGCCCGCCCGGTGTCGCCGCACCGGTGAGCACCCGTACGAACGCGTCGAAGTAGGCGTCCTGGCTCCCGTACCAGCTCCGCTCGCCGTACCCCACCAGCAGAACCGGTAGGTCGGGGAGCCGCCGCGCGAGATGCGGGTTCCCGTACGCGACGCCAACGACGCGCCCCGGATGACGGGCCAGCAGCTCGCGCACGAGCGCCACATCCGAGGCGCGCAGCGGGGCGGCCTCCCCGCTTCGCTCGCGCTGCACGAAGAGCGACAGCACGACGAGGTCCGCGTCCGCGGAGCCGTCGACGACCGCGCGCCGCGCTTCCGCGGACGTTCCGGGCCCCACCGTGAAGCTGCGTGCGCCCGGGAAGGCGGCCGCGAGCTTCGACGCCAACAGCGGCGGTCCCGGATCGATCTCGGTCTTCTGGATGGAGACGTTCACGACGCGTCCCGGGTCGCTCACAGGCAGCACGGCGTCGTTCCTCAGTAGGGTGAACGAGCGCTCGGCGATCTCGCGCACGATGGCCGCGTGGTCCTCCGTGGCCACGTGCGCGCCGACCGCCGCCTCGTCCACGAAACGGCTCCGGTGCAGCCCCAACCGCGACTTGAGCGTCAGGAGCTTGCGCACCGCCTGGTCCACGCGGGCCTCGTCGATGCGGCCCGAGCGCACGGCCTCCACCATCGCGGCGATCGTCGCGACCGGGTCCTTCGGCTTGAGGATGATGTCGTGACCTGCCTCGAAGGCACGGACGGCCACCTCCTCCGCGCCGAAGCGCGCGACCACGTGGTCGTACCAGAGGTCGTCGGTGGTCAGGATCCCCTCGAAGCCGAGCCGCTCCCGCACGACGCCGGTCGACAACGCCGGCTCCACGCTCGCCGGGAGCTCGGATCCGCCCGTGAGCGCCGGCACCGCGATGTGCTCGGTCATCATGAAGTCGACGCCGGCCTCGATGCCCTTCCGGAACGCCGTGAGCTCCTGCGCTTCGAGCTCCGCCTCGGACTTCGGGTTCCACATCCAGGGCGGGTTGCCCGGCATCGGGACCTGGTCGCCCCGTCCCGGGAAGTGCTTGGCCGCTGTGAGCATCCCGCCCTCGTGGTAACCACGCACGTACGCGGCGGCCATGCGCCCCAGCAGGTCGAGGTCTCCACCGAAGGAGCGCCCCGCCTCCTGCGGGTTGTCGGGGCGCCAGGCGATGTCCACGACCGGCGTGTAGGTGAGGTGGATCCCCATGGCGCGGCCTTCCTCCGCGCCCGCGCGCGCGGCGCGGTAGGTGAGGTCGTCCGAGCCCGCGGCCGCGAGCGCCATGTTCGGCGGGTACTCGCTCGCGCCCACCACCTGCTGGCCGGGGCCGCCCTCGAAGTCGGCTGCGATCAGGAGCGGGATCTCGGCCTCACGCTGGAGCCGATTCGTGATCCAGGCGACGTCGCGCGGAGTGCCGCCGTACATGACGAACATCCCCACGCCCGGATCGCGCGCGAGCCCGATCCAACGCAGCAGGTTCGGGTCGTCCTCCGCGACGTAGCCCGCCGTGATGTCGGGCGTGAGGATCTGCGCGACCTTCC
The DNA here is from genome assembly GCA_003248075.1 of Gemmatimonadota bacterium. GTDB lineage: Bacteria > Gemmatimonadota > Gemmatimonadetes > Longimicrobiales > Gaopeijiaceae > SZUA-318. The sequence continues at coordinate 5,202 of QJYK01000213.1, forward strand.
GCTCGAGCGACAGCCCCGCCAGCGTCGACTCGACCCACTCCAGGTCCGGCTCTCCGAGGGCGACGGGGGGTAGCGTGGCGGTAGGCTCCGCGCACGATGCGAGGACGGCGGCGAGGAGGGTCGCGAGGCCGATCGCGGTGCCGTTGGCGCGGGTCATGCGGTCCTCCTGCTACGGTTCGGGTTCCGGCACCGAGCCGCCGGACGGCCAGGACCGGCCCATTCCCGACGGCTCAGCGCACCTCCTCCAGGATCAAGCGGTCTATGCGCAGCGTCCCAGGCCCACCGGGCGAGCGGGTGCGCACCGTGATCGAGCGCGTCTGCGCGGTCAGCTCCACCGCGCCCATGTCCGCCTCCGCCACGCGCTCCGCCTCCGCGGCCTCGGCGTCGATCCACGCCGAGACCGGCGTCTGGCGCCGCCACACCGAGAACTCGGGCGCGTCCGGCCCCCGGCGGTACGACAAGCGCACCCGGTACCGCCCCGGCGGGACCGCGGAGACGTCGAAGCGCACCAGCCCCTCCCCCTCGGCCCGCAGCTCCAGCGCGCCGTCGACGAACGCCACAGCCGTGCCGAACCAGATCGACAGCTCCATGAGCTGTGGGTAGAAGACGTGCGTGGTCGGCGGAGTCGGAGGCGGAAACGCCGCCGCGGGGTCCACGCCGCCCGACCCCGGCCCCTCACCATAGTGGAACGCAAGCGACATGTAGTCGACCGGCGTGGCGTTCCCCTCGGGCCCGTGCTCGATCGTCTGCCGCAGTGACCGCTCGAAGGGCACCTTGTCGGCCATGTAGAACCGATAGCCGCCGGTGCGCGACAGGGGCAGCGAGTAGTCGAGCGCGCCGTGGAGCGGCAGGCTCATGCCCTGGTCCCAGCGGTCGAGGATCGCGTACCAGCCACCGTTGAAGAAGTCCTCCGACCCGGTGCCGTGCAGACGCACGTGGCCGTCCACGATCGTGACATCGTCGCCCTCGAAGAACTCGGTCATCCCGGGATTCAGCCCCTGCGCCTGCAGGAGCGTGCCGACCTGGTGCCCCGGTCCGCGGGCGTCGAGCAGAAGGAAGGGTTCGCCGGTGGCGGGCTCGCGCTCGCGCCGCCACGTCGCGTACAGACGGCCCTCGCCGGCGTGCCGCGCCTCGTCGGTGGTGTAGATCCGCGCCGTGCCGTGCGCCGCGTCCCTCTCGGTCGAGAGCACGCGCAGCGTGACCTCGGCCGAGCGGTCGAACGGCATGGGCAGGTACAGGTAGTCACGTCCGGCGTCGGAGCCGAGCAGGAGACTGCGCGCCGCGGGCCCGCCGAACGCATAGCCGAAGACGTCGTTCGCCGGCGCGGCGACGGCGGGCACGGCGTCGCCGTCCCAATGGGCCTCGAAAACGACGCCTGGGCCGCGCGGCGGCGCGCCCGGAGCGCGCGTCAGCTCGATGCCGAGGATGCGCCCGCCGCGGTCTGTCCGGAACAGCGCCTCCGCGTTCCCCGGCTCGACCGCGAACCGAGTCTCCGTGACGCGCACGGAGCGCTCGTCCCAGGGACGCCCACCGGGCGCCGACCAGCGCTCGACCACACGCGCGAGCTCGGCGGCCGCGTCGGGCTCCAGGGGTGTGCGGAACGACGCGACCCGGGTGCCCGCAGGATACGTGCGGTACTGGATCTGGTGGAAGCGGATGTCGTCGCCCTCGTAAACGATCTTCAGAGAGCGCGCGTACGGGATCGGGAGGTAACTGAAGTAGCCGCCGACTTCGTTGCCCACGACCGGGTGGACGAACGGCTCCACTTCGCCTGAGAAGAGATCGGAGAAGCGCAGGCGCAGCCGCGGTGTAGCCTCCCCGTCGAAGTAGAACGCGAGCATCCGGTCGGTCGGCGTGGGCGTCCAGATCCGGTTCACCACGCCGGGCCCCGTCAGGTCGGCGAGCACGAGCGCGTCGCCCTCGCGGCGCACGTACGAGTAGATCCCCGCGAAGCCGTCCTCGTTGCCGCCCGTCGTGTCGTAGCTGGAGATCTGCGCCACTCGCGAGCCCGGGCGGTACAGCGGGAGTCGGTCGATGCGCCAAAGCTCCCGCAGCTCCGCCACCATGCCGGCCACCGCCCCGGCTTCCTGAGCCGGCACGGCCATGGGCGCGAGGAGGAGAGCCGCGGCCATGAGCGCGGGCGTGAGACCGGGGCCTGCACTCCGCCCCTCCGCAGCCCCCTCATCCCGAAAGCGCCGAACGGTCGTGCGCACCTCAGCCCCGGTCGGCGAGAATGCGGATCTCGAAGCCCAGCTCGCGCGACAATGCCACCATCTCCTCGAAGATGTCCCCGTAGGCCACAGCGATGTGGTTCGACAGGTAGTGCGCCATGATCGTGTCGCGGCTCACGCCCAGGTCGGCGGCCATGAAGGGCCACTGGCGCGTCGTCCCCTCCCACCACGCGTCGCGCTTCTCGGGCGGGAGCTTCACGACCTCGCCCCGGCCGATGTCCATCCACAGCCGGCCGTCCCTGAGGTAGCAGCGCGCCCAGGTCATGTCGCCCGGCAGGCTCTCCCCCGCGAACGTGCCGCCCGGCACCGGGAAGTAGAGGCTCGGCTGCCGGTAGCTGTGCACGCCCTCGAGCGTGTCGGGATCGTGGCTGAACGGGTAGGCGCCGCATGAGCCCGAGTTGAGGAGCACCCACACGAAGCGTCCTTCGTGCTCGCCGCCCCAGCGCACGTCGTGGAACTGAACCGACTGGTGCAAGCCCTTGGCCTTGAGGAGGCGCTTCATCATCTCCTGCGGCACGACGTTGCCCTGGTCGGCCTCGGTGGCGGTCGCGATCGTGTCGCCGTTCGATTCCGGGCGGCACGTCGAGTTGAAGAGCCCTTCGGCGAAGTCGGACGGTGGCCGCAGCGGCAGCAGCCCGAGCTGGTACTGCCATCCCAGGCAGTCCGCCCGGTACTCGTCGATCATGTCGAGCACGGCGAGATAGTCGCGCAGCTGCTCCCGCGTCGCGTGCTCAGTGAAGTCCTCCGCGCCCTGCCCGCCCCAGTGGAAGGTCACGCCCTTGTCCTGCACGAACGCGAGCGCCGCGTCCAGGCGCGCTTCGCTGATCCGGCGCCCACGGTCGATGATCCACGCCTGGTCGATCTTGTGCTCGGTGAAGCCGTGCGGGTTGAGCAGGCGGGGGCCGAAATAGCCATTGATCATCCCCATCGACGTGTCGCCGAGCATGAGGATGAGCGCGCGGCGGTCACGGAGCTGCTTCGCCACCCCGGCAGCCAGCGCCGCCGCGTCCGCGGAAACGGGGGCGTCGTACGCGATCTGCTCCTCGCCGTAGGCGATCGCGCCCGACGTGCACCACTCCTCGAGGCGCGTCATGAAGGCCTCGTCCGCCGTCCAGTCCGTCGCGTCCGTCCAGATGCGCGAGAACGGCCGGCCCAGGCTCTCGAGGCACGCGCCGGTGTTGAGCAGCCCCACCAGCCCGGGCCACTGTCCCGAGAAGTTGCTGGCGAGCAGGAGTGGATTGTCCTTTCCCACCACACCCTCGGTCGTGTGGGGTCCGTAGAACCAGTGCACGCACACGCCGATCATCGGATCCCGCACGGGCCACAGCTTCTCGATCGCGTGGTGCGGTTTGGACAGGAAGCCCTCGATCCGGTAAGGCTCCCACCCGAGCTTCTTCAGCGCCGCCTCCATCTGGAGCGTGGCCCCCATGATGCTCGGCAGAGCGAGGTCGTTCGGGATGTCCCGGCCGTCGCCGGGCCAGAACAGCGCGATCCGTCGTGTCACGTCTCTCTCCGGGTCCGCTCGTAGCGGTCAGTTGATGGGCTCGCCGCCGCTCGCGACGTTCTCGACCGTGAAGATCCGGGTCCCGAGCGTGACCCGCTTGGGTACTTCCTCGCCGGCCAGGATGCGCAGCGCCATGTCGATCGCCTCGGCCCCGCCGGTCGGGTAGAGAAACGTCGCGTCCAGGATCCCCTGCTGGACGTACTGCTGCCCCTCGTGCGGAAGGGCGTCGATCCCAACGAAGAGCATCTCTTCCTCGCGGCCGGCGGCCCGCGCGGCGAGCCAGGCACCGTGGGCGCCCGGGTCGTTGTGCGCGTAGACCGCGTCGATTTCGGTGTTCGTGGCCAGCGCGGACTCCATCTCTGCGCGTGCGTTCGGCTCGAGCCACTCCATGTCGCCCGAGAACGCGATCTGGAGGCCCGGATTGGCCGCCGTGTCGATCCCCTCCAGGAAGCCCCGGTTGCGGTCCTGGCCCGGCGTGGAGGTCATGAGCCCCTTGAGCTCGACGATCTTTCCCCGGTCCCCGAGTGCTTCACGCAGCCAGCGCCCCGCCTCGCGGCCGATGCGCACGTTGTCCGCGCCGATGAAGGACGTGTATTCCTCGCCCTGGACCTCGCGGTCGAGGACGATGACCGGAACGCCGGCTTGGTAGGCCGCTGCGACCGGTCCGGTGAGCGGCGCGGCCTCCTTGGGGCTGATGACGATGAGATCGACGCCCTGCTCGACGAACTCCTCGACCTGGGCCCGCTGCGT
>QJYK01000243.1 GCA_003248075.1 Gemmatimonadota bacterium
CGTCGACGTGTACCGCGACGGGGTTTTGACCTTCACGACCGCCAACGACTGCTTCGAGACGGACGCGATCGACGCCAGGGGCTCTGGGAGTTATGCGTACCGCGTCTGCGAGACCGGTACCACGGTGTGCTCCGCGATCGTCAACGTGACCTTCTGATCGACCGTGCTCAGCGAGTGGAGGTCGAGCGCTCCTGGAGCCTGATCGCCGACGTCGGCGCCATCGACTCGTAGTAGCGCACGAAGCGGCGTGTCTCGAAGGCATCGTATTCCGCGAGGTTTTGCGCCCAGCGATAGCCGATCGGCTGAAACCACAGTGAGGCGTCGATGGTGAACGGGCCCCGGGCGGGCTCGATCCCCAGCGTGTATCGGACCCGATCGAGGCCGGCAGCGAAATCCGCATCGGAGCGTGCCCCGCCGACCACCGCGACCCGCGCATCCGCTGCACGGGCGTCGAAGCCTCGCGGCAGGAGCCGATTGTCCTTGAGCCAGCGCTCGGCGGACATCAGTCCCGTGGTGACCCGGCCCTCGCCATCACCCATCACCGCCTCGTAGATCTGCACGTCGCCGGGCTCCGAGATCACCGAGTGATGGGGCTCGAAGCGCCGGGGGTCTTCGTCGTGGTCGTTTCCGGCGATGCTCCCGTCGGGGCGGAAGGACCCGGACTCGAACACGACCGACCCGCCGGCGTCGCGCACACGAACGTTGAGCCACGCCCGCCGTGACGGATACGCCGTCGGGAACTTGTGCCCCGCCAGATTCCGGACCTCGACATCGAACTCGAGGCGTCCGTCGACGAGCTCCGGAGACCCGAGCACGAGCTCGACGGTGGACGTGCTCAGATGGTCGACGGTCCGGTCCACCGCCAACGCCAGCTCCTGGGGGAGCGCCATCACGCCGAGCTCGTTCCGATACCGGTTGAGCATTCGGAGCATGAAGAAGTTGCCTCCCCGGAAGACATGCCTCGACACGTCGGGCCTGGCGGTCCCCAGCACCTGGGTGACGGGCACGTCCTCGCCCACCAGCGGCATGTGACAGTCCTGACACGGGGTCCCCGACGCGCCGTAATCGCTCGCTTGCCACTCGAGGTAGGGCGCCTGCTCGGGGAACTCGGGGCCCGAGGACCCGTCGCTTCGCGCGGCATGGGTGAAGAGGGTGTGGCAGCTCGCGCACAGCTCCGCGCTCTGGATATGCAGCCCCTGGGTGGGGCGCAGATCGGTCGCCGAGCGCATGATGGTGGCGCCGCCGGCATCCGGCTCGAACGGGCCGAATGCCGTGCGTCCATCCGCCGCCACGCCGGTCGGGACATGGAAGCCGCCGGTAAAGCTCGACTCCTCACCCAGGCCGTCCGGCCGGATCTGGTGGCAGAGGGAGCACGAGACCCCGTCGGCAGCGAGGTCTGCGTACGGGCCGTCTCCGCCGACCGGAACGTTGTCGAAGACGGTGCCCGTCAACCCGTCGGCGCGGGCGGCTGCGCGCGCCATCGGCATGTGGCAGGTGCTACACTTGTCCTCGATGGCCGCGCGCGCGTCCGGGTGGTCCATGATCTCGCGCCGCACCGCCGCCTGCCAGTACGGGTCGCGCGCGCTATTGGCCATCATCGACGCCCGCCAGTCGAACCCGATGGACACGTCCTCGCCGGCCGACGTCGAGACGCCTTTGTGGCAGGCGAGGCACCGGTCCGACGTGCGGAACATGTCTTCCCCCGTCGTGGCGACTTGCGTGGACGCGACCTGGATTGCCGGCGCGTTGTCCACAGTAGGCGCCGCCGCAATCAACGCGCAGCCGGCCGCGAGCGCCGCTCCGAGGATCGCCTGCGTGCCCATGGTCACCATCCCTCGAAGAAGCCGCCGTCGAACCAGTCGAGGAGCAGGTAGGTGACGAGGCGAAGCGAGCGCCCCTCCCTCTGCGTCGTAGGCACCAGCACGCCGACGTTGAAGAGGACGTGCTGGCGGGTATTGAGTGAGATCTGCATTTGAGGCACCAGGTCGAGCACGACCGAGCCGCCCTCGAGCTCTCGCACGGCGAGGACTTCGACCATCGGGGTCCAGCTTCGCCCCCAGGGACCCGAGGTCCACGTGCGACCGAGCACGAGGCGCGCGAAGCCTTCGGCCTCCCCCCCGTCGTAGAGGCCCGTCTCGACGCCGGCCTGGGCCTGTAGGAACCCGTCCGCGGCGACGATCTTCCCGAACGAGAGGAAGCCCTCGAGCTTCGCGCCGTCTGCCCCGATCCCCTTGGCCTCATCACCGGTCGGGAGGGCGACCTCACCCGAGAGCGAAGCGATCGTACCCGACGCGTAGTCGTGATGAAACGCATACTTCATGCCCAGCGCGACGTCGCCGAGCCCCCCGACGAAGCCATCGTGAGCGGCGTCACTGAGTCGCTTCACCGTATACGGGATCTTCGCCTCGAGCTGCGCACGGGGGCCGAAGCGCTTCTCGTAGACGAACGCCGTCGAGAACTCGGCGTCACCCTCGAGGGCGGCGTCCGCCTCGATCACCCACTCATCCTCGGGGAAGGCCTTTTCGGTAAACATCGCGCGAGGGAGGTTGAGCTCACCCCTTGGCCATGCGTGGTCGGTGCACAGCGATTTCACGTAGTCGACGACCCGCCCGAGCTGTTCTTCGGTGAGCGCTCCGCCGAACGCCGGCATCATCTGGCTGAAGCCCCGGATCGGTCCTCCCTGATGAGCGATGGCGACCCAGTCGGCTGCGGGCTCACGCGAAGCGAAGCGACAATCGGTGAAGTCGGGAAGGGCCTCCTCGAATCCGACGAGCGCGCGGTCCAGGCCGGTGCCGTCGGCGCCGTGGCAGTTGGCGCAGGTCGCCAGGTACAGATCCTGGCCGCTCGCGCGGTCGAGGTCTGCGGGGCGCTGCGCTGCGGCCGACGTCGGACCCACGGCGAGCAGCACGAGGCTCAGGTGGATGGTGCGCATCGGCCGTTCCCGGTCACTCCTTTCCACTCCGATCTCGCACATTCCTGAGAATCTGGCGCTACGCCCGAAGCCGGGTCGCGCCGACACCTGGTGGGACGGGCGCTCGTCATCGAGCGCCCGGGTCCCAGCATTCTCGGGGTCGAACGCCGTTTCGTCCACCGGGGGCTGTCGAGGCGGCCCGCCGGCCTTGCCTCCGACGACCTGTCGGTTGAGCCAAGGCCGGAGCCCCAAAGGCGGTCGTGTCTTCGGGCCTTTCGACTCGGGTGCCCCCGCCGGGAATCCGATCCCCGCGCTGTTCGGGCCGGGAATCAGCCGCCCGGCGTCGCGCTCCGCCGCCCCACGCGTGTGCCCTCACCGAACGAGGATCCCTCGACGCCACGGAACGTGACCCCCGTGGCCGCGTCCCCGTCGGTGCGGAACTCGAAGATCACGCCGGCTTCGACGTTGAACACCTTCCCGTTCCGATACAGCTGAGCGTTGAAGCGATCGATGCCGGCAGGGAGGAGGTCGAAGTCGAGGTCGTCGCCCGGGTGGATCCCGAACGGCAGATGACCGCGGAGCATGCCGTCCTTGGACGTCACCACGAAGGTGGCGGTGGCCGGCCATCCGATCCCCGGCGGAATCTCCACCCGGTACGTGCCCGTGTAGACCGCTCGCTCCTCCTCCGGCAACGTCACGGCCCGCGTGGGCGTCACCTCGACCTGGATGGGCAACGTCGTGGTGCCCCAGTGCATGCGCAGAATCGCGACATCACCGGAGACGGCCGGAACCGTCCACGTCAGGAGCTCCGAGTGCGGCGCGGTCCTCGGCTCCGCCGTGAGGTGGATCTGCTCGGCGGATGAGTCCGGCTTCTGAAAGTGGTAGTAGTCGGACTTGGGGTCGAGGGACACCCGCCAGGTCCCATCCCGGGGAACGATCCAGACGGAATAGGTGCCCGCCGGCACCTCGACGCCGTTCAGGCGGATGTCCTTGTCCGCGCTGAGGGTGGTGGCCCAGTTCGCGCCTGTCCACGGGCTGTCGTATGGAACGAGAGCGCCGAAGAGCTCCCGCCCACGTGCCGCGACGCGGGCGTATCCCACGGTGACTGTGGTCCCGTCGAGGACCTGCGACACGGTGCCTCGCTCGCTGCCGCGTATCTGCGCGACCGCGTCCTGCGCCGACAGAATGGGGAGCATCAGGACGGCGAAGACCATGCAGCCATGGCGACGGATCATCATCGACCCCCGAAAGGCATGTACGTCGTGGACATTCATGCGCAGAGGTCTGTGTGACCTTCGTGCGCGCGGACCGAGGATCGGCCTTCGACCTATCCTCGCCCGGGGTTACAGGAAACAGCGCGGCTCGGGATCAGGCACACATGTGCCGACGACGACCCAGGCGTCTTGCATGACCTTCACCTCGGTCGTCCACGCGCGTCGACTCGTTACCGGCGCAGCTCTTCGGGAAGGCCCATGCGCGCCAGCAACGCCTGATACCGGGGCTCGTGCCGCAGCGGCCGGAGGGCCGGGTGGGCGTTGAGATACCACAGAGCCTCGGGCTCGCGGGCGTCGATGGCCCGTTCGAACAGCTCGTACATGGCGTCCTCCTCGCCCAGCGCGGCGTACACCAGCGCCTGGTTGGCCAGCTGGCCCGCACGATCCAGCTCCTGCAGCACCCGGCGCGCTCCAACGGTATCGCCCGCCCGGGCCAGGACGTAGCCGTCCACGACGCCGTTGAGCGGGTAGTCGGGGACCAGCTGAACAGCACGCGCCAGAGCACGGCGCGCCGCTGAAGCGTGGCCGCCGTCGGCATCAGTGAACGACAACACGATGTATGGCTCGCTGAACGTGCTGTCGAGCTCGATGGCCCTCAGGGCGTACGCCCGTGCCTCGGCCGAGTCGCCGGCCGCCCACCGGATCCAGGCGGCGTCGCTCTGCCACTGCGCGGTCGTCGGCTCCACGTCCATGAGGCGCAGGATGGCCCGCGTTGCCTCCACGGGCTGGGCCGTCCCCCATGGGAAGTACGTGTAGAACGCCTGCGCGAGGGTGGTCGGGCTGCGCTGCATGCCGAGGCGGAAGTCCTCCGCGGCCCCGTTGAAGTCCCAGTCCATCAGGAACCGCATCAGCCCCCTGGCGATTAGGGCGTCACCGTGCGTCGGGTCCAGGACCAGCGCTCGCTCCGACGCCTGCTCCGTCACCACCCGAGCCGAGTCGGCCGGAATCGCGCCGTAGAAAAACCCCATGGCGTTGGCCAGCGCGAGCGTCGCCCAGGCCGAACCGAACGTCGAGTCCCGGGCGATGGCGTGGTTCAGGTACGTGAGGCTTCGACGGATGCTCTCCGGCGTCCTGAGATTCAGCTGCTCCTGACCCAGCAGGTACTGCGCGTACGCGCGAGGATCCACTGGCGCGGCGGCACCCAGGAAGCGCTCCTGGTCCGGCGATAGACGGGCCCGGATCCCCCGCGCGATTTCCAGCGCGATCTCGTGCTGCAAGGTCACGACGTCCGGAGCCGCCCGGGAGAAGGTCTTCGCCCAGAGGCTCTCGTCCGACGCCGGGTCCGTCATCTCGGCGGCCACCTGGACCCGCTCGCCCGCCTGCATGACGGCGCCGGTCACGATCGCGTCCACGTTCAGCCGACGGGCAATCTGCGCGGCCGACAGCGTCGAGTTTGCATAGGCGGTCACCGCCCGATAGCCCAGCACGCGCACCTCGACGTTGGCCAGGACACCGATCAGCTCGCGCGTCATACCGTCGGCGAAGAACGCCTGGGTGGAGTCGCCTGTCTGGTTGTCCAATGGGAGCACGGCGATCCGCTCGATACTCGGGGCCGAGGCCCCGGGCCGCTGTAGGGCTCGACTCCCGAGCCACGCCGCGGCGACCACGGCCAACACACCGCTCGCAGCGAGCGTGATCCGGACCGGCGATGGACGGGCCTCGGCTCGAGCGAGAGGGGGCACCGCGGCCTCGGTGGACAGGGCTTCGATGAAGCGGGCAGCGGTGTCGAAGCGGTCCGCCGAGCTCTTGGCCAGGGCGTGCGACAGCGCCTCTGCCACTCCGTCCGGCACGGTCGACCGCAGGTGGGTGATCGGGGCAGGTGTCGCGATCAGGTGCTGCCGGGCGACCGCCTCCGCCGTAGGGCCGGTGAAGGGAGGATGTCCACCCAGCATCTCGTAGAGCACGCATCCCAGACTATAGAGATCGCTGCGCCCATCGAGTCCCGGCTCGCCGGCCGCCTGCTCCGGACTCATGTACATCGGCGTGCCGATCGACACACCGGTCTGTGTCAGCCGATCGGCGCCCAGATCGCTCAACGCGCGAGCGATGCCGAAGTCGGCCAACACCGCGTGCCCCGCCTCGAGCATGATGTTGGCCGGCTTGACGTCGCGATGGACGAGCCCACGCGAATGGGCGTAGCCCAAAGCGTCGGCCACTTCTCTCGCGATCTTGAGGGCATCGTCCACGGGAAGCTGCCTCTCCCGGGCGAGCCGGTCCTGGAGGGACTCACCCTCGACCAACGGCATGGCGTAGAAGAGGAAGCCTCCAGCCTCGCCCGAGTCGTAGAGCGGGAGGATGTGCGGATGCCTGAGGTTTGCCGTGGTCTCGATCTCGCGAAGGAACCGCTCGGCGCCGAGCGCGGCGGCCACCTCCGGCCGGAGCACCTTGAGGGCGACGCTCCGCTTGTGCCTGAGGTCGCGGGCCAGGTAGACGGTGGCCATCCCGCCCCGACCGAGCTCCCGCTCGATCTGGTAGCGATCCGCCAGGGCCGAGGTCAGCCGATCCGACTCAGCCGCGGTCATCGGCCGGCAGGAGGTCGTTGCCGGCGGTCGGCAATGTGGGCATGGTCGGGAAGATGCGCCTAGGGCGATGGCAGAGCCAGGGCCGCCCGGACCGTGGCCTCCACGAGCGGCATCCGGGCCGCCGGCGTTCCTGTCGGGCGCTCGGGACAGGGCCTACGTTGCCGCGGTCGAGTGGGGCCCTGTCGCGCACTCTCTGGAACGCTTCGGACCCCGGACGAGCGATCCGACAGGGGGAGTGAGGTGGCTCCATGAGTCAGGACTATCACGATGGGCAGCGGGCCTTCCAGGACCGGTTCGACACGCGGCGGCTCGCCGATCGGCTCGCCGAGTCCACTCGCGACTTCATAGGCCCCGAGCACAAGGCCTTCATCGAGCAGGTCGACATGTTCTTCATGGCCACCGCCAACCAGGCCGGGTGGCCCGAGTGCTCCTACAAGGGCGGAGCGCCGGGCTTCGTGAGGGTCGTGGACGAGCTCACGATCGCGTTCCCGCTGTACGAGGGGAACGGCATGTACCTGTCGAGCGGCAATCTGGCGGTGAGCGGCAAGGTCGGGCTTCTGTTCGTGGACCTCGAGGGGGGCACCCGCCTGCGCATGAGCGGTGAGGCTCGCGTCGCGGGCGATGACCCGCTCCTGCCGACCTATCCCGGGGCCCAATTGGTGGTGCGCGTGCGAGTGCGGGAGATCTTCGCCAACTGCCGCCGCTACGTCCACCGCTATCGGCTCGTCGAGCGCTCCCGGTTCGTCCCTGACGCCCAGGGAGAGGCGCCGGTGCCGGACTGGAAGCGGGACCCGTGGTTCGACGGTGCCTTGCCCGCCGACGACCGTGCACTCGATCCGAGCCGGCCGAGCGCGCCGTCGATTCCGGAGTTCTGAGCGAGGAGCTGAGCGTCGTCGTCGGTGATCACGCTTGGTGGGGCGGGCCGCGCGAGATCGGCGGCCCGCCACCGACGCTCCTCAGCGCACTGCCATCGCGGAGCGTACGGACACTTGCGACAGCTTCAGATTGGGCTCGAGCCGCCACTCGACGAGGTCGCCGGGTACGGCCGAGATCCAGTCCGAGACGAAGGTCTGCGTGGATCCCAGCGGATCGGCCATGAGGCGCAGCCCCCCGCTGTGGCCGAGCTGTGAGGACGGAATGACGAACGTTCGTCGCTCGAGGGTGCCCACCGACCCCAGCGGAATGGGCGTCGACCCACGAATCAGGTAGACCCTGACGTCCAGCACGTTCTGGTTCTGGACGGTGACAAGAGCCCCCCCTGGGGTCGGCCTATCCAAGGGCTTGTGGGCCCCCAACTGGGAGGACATACACGCCCCCAGGGGGAGACTCAAGAGTATCGCCGCGATGGCGTGGCGAGCGAAGCGCGTCTTCGGATGTCGGTTCATGTCGGGCCCCTCCCAAGTCGGCCGTCAGGCCCGGACTTGGTCGCTGAGGGCGATGCCGGGCCGTCTCGTGTATGGCCGCACGCTAGGCTGGGCCTGTTAGCGCACCGTTTCCCCGACCCGGGTGGACCCACATAACGGCCACGTAACGGCCGAGAGGGCGTGGTGGTCCTCCGTTCAGGGCCGCTGGTCCGGGCCGCACGAGCGCCGCCGTCCGGTTCAGCCCTTTCGGTGCCGCGTGGAGAGGCGTCACTATGTTGTCACCGCCATCGGGCGGTGCTCGCATTCCCTTTTCGGCCCCTCCAGACCGGGGCAGTCCTATGAAGACCCTCCTCAAGATCCTCGGAGCTCTCCTGCTCCTGCTGGCGCTGGTCGGTGCGGGCGGCTACGCCTGGGCCAAGATGAAGAGCGACGCCGTGATGGCTCAGACGTTCGACGCGCACACGGTGGATTTCCCGGTCCCCTTCCCGCTGGACGAAGCGGAGGCGACCGCGGAGGGGCTGACGCCCCAGCAGGCCGGGGAGGTCGCGATGAGCCGTGCCGTCGAGCGCGGAGATCACCTGGTCCACACGCGCTACGTGTGCGTGGCATGCCACGGCTCGGACTTCGGGGGCGGCGTGATGATCGACGACCCTATGATCGGTCATTTTCTGGGCCCGAACATCACCGCGGGCGCAGGGGGGCGCACGTCCGGCTTCGGCCCGGCCGATTGGGACCGGATCGTGCGACACGGGATCAAGCCCGACGGTCACCCGGCCGTGATGCCGTCTGAGGATTTCCGCCTCATGTCGGATCAGGAGCTGTCGGACATCATCGCCTACATCCGTTCCCGACCCACGGTCGACGACACCGTGCCACCCCCGGCCCCCGGACCGCTGGGACGCGTCCTCATCGCGACGGGTCAGATCCGCGTGTCCGCAGACGTCATCGGGGATCACTTTTCGGCGCATCTGGCGGAGCCGCCCACCTCGGAGGTTTCGGAGGCCTTCGGACAGCACCTCGCCGGGGTGTGCACCGGCTGCCACAACGCCAGGCTGTCCGGCGGACCGGTTCCAGGGGGCGATCCGAGCTGGCCACCGGCTGCGAACCTGACCGCCCACCAGGAAGGCCTTGCGGCGTGGACCTTCGAGGACTTCGCGGCGACGCTGCGCAGCGGGCGACGTCCGGACGGCACGGAGCTCCGTGACCCCATGTCCGGGGTGGTTCAATTCACGGGTCGCATGACAGATGTCGAGCTCGAGGCGCTGTGGACCTACATTCGCACCGTGCCCCCACTCCCTACCGGAGGCTGAGCCCCCGGTAGGTCCGACCCCACGGGTCGGGGCAGCAGCTCGGGCAGGGCCGCGTGGCGCGCGCTCAGCGGGCTCCGCGGTATCCCGGCCCGCGCAGCACACGCCCGGGGAGCGCGTCGGTCGCCTCCCCGTCGGCGATGACCGGCACGCCGTTGACCAGGACCCAGTCCATCCCCACCGAGAGCTGGTTCGGCTCCTCGAAGGTGGCGAGGTCGCGCACCGAGTCGGGATCGAAGACGACCACATCGGCCCAGTTCCCCGGGGCGAGGGTGCCACGGTCGCCCAGGCGCATCTTACCGGCCGGAAGGGAGGTGAACTTCCGGATCGCCTCCTCCAGGGTCAGCAGCCCGTCCTCTCGCACGTACTTCCTCAGGATGCGGGGGAAGGTCCCGTACGCCCGGGGATGAGGGTGCTCTTGCCCGAGCAGCCCGTCGGGCGCGGTGCCCTGCGAGTCGTTGTCGACGCTCACCCAGGGCTGGCTGAGCGCCAGCGAGACGTCCTCCTGCGACATCCCGAAAATCGCCCCATAGGTGAAGGCCCGGTCTTCGACCAAGATGTCGAGGAGGGCATCGATGGGGTCCACCCTCCGCTCGGCGGCGATCTGAGCCAGCGTCCTACCCTGGACCGTGCGCAGGTCGGGATTCTGCACCACGCTCACCAGCACTGCATCCGGCCCCGGGATCTCCTGCCACTCGTTGTCCCATGCGTGGCTGGGCGTCAGCATGTCGCGGCGGATGCGTGCTCGAGTCGGAGGATCCCGCAGCCGCTCCAGGAGCTTCTCGACGCCGCCATCGTGTGCCCACGGAGGCACGAACGCCGACAGGGAGTTGAACCAGGCCGTGTAGGCGTAGGTGTCGGCCGTGATGTCCAGCCCGGTGCTTCGCGCTGCCTCGACCTTCGCGACGATCTCGGGCATCCGTCCCCAGTTGGGCGTGCCGGCGGCCTTGATGTGCCAGATCTCCACCGGGATCCGGGCATCGCGGCCGATGCGGATCGCCTCGTCGAGGGCCTCGAGAACCGCCGAGCCCTCGGAGCGCATGTGGGTCGCGTAGATGCCGCCGTACCTCGACGCAACGGTTGCCAGGGCGATCAACTCCTCCGTGGTGGCGTACGGGGCGGGGGCGTACTGGAGCGACGTGGACACGCCCACGGCGCCGTCGAGCATCGCGGACTCGACGAGCGCCACCATGCTGTCGAGCTGGACCGGTGTGGGCTGCACGTCGTCGTCGCCGAGCACGATGCGACGGACCTGAGTCGCACCCACGTAGGTGGCCAGGTTGATTCCCATCCCCTGGCGCTCCAGACGCCGGAAGTAGTCGGCCAGCGTTCTCCAGTCCGGATCGACCCCGTAATGCTCGTAGGCCACGCGATCCGCCTCGATGATGCGGTCGTCCAGCGGCGCGATCGAGCCACCCTCACCCGTGATCTCCGTGGTGATCCCCTGGAAGATCTTCGACGGAAGGTGCGGGTTCACGAGAACGGTCAGCTCCGACTGCCCCAGCATGTCGATGAAGCCGGGGGCCACGACCCTGCCGGCCGCGTCGATGCGTCGCTGAGCCGGCGAGCCGGTGAGGTCGCCCACCGCCACGACGTGTCCATCCCGGATCCCGACGTCGGCCGGTCGGCCCGGTGATCCGGTCCCGTCCACGACGATTCCGTCTTCGATGAGGATGTCGTACGGAGCCGGCCGGCATGCGGGGGCACCGGCGACGAAGAGGATCGAGACGATGCGGACGATGCGGCGCATGGGATCTCCGGCGGTGCGGGGTGGTCGAAGGTTCGGGGAGCCCGCTCTCGTCGGAAAGGGGCGCCCTCGGGATCCCGTTGCTGCCGTCGCTTCCGATCCGCTCTCCGCGGCGCGGAGTGTCTTGCCGCTGGAACGACGGTACCGGATTTTGGAGGTCGCCAGACGGCGAACGTCCCTGCCCGGGAGGTGACATGCACCCCACGCGCCGGTTGCCGATCCCCCTCCTCTCGGCATTCCTCGTGTGTGCCGGCGCGTGCTCCGACTCGGGAACGTCGGGCGACGGCCTGGACATCACGGGGACGGTCAACGGCCCCGCAGGCCCCGAGGCGGGCGTCTGGGTCATCGCCGAGACGAACGACCTGCCGACGCGCTTCGCCCGCATCGTCGTGACTGACGACGAGGGGCGCTTCCTGATCCCGGACCTCCCGGGAGCCGGCTACCAGGTCTGGGTACGCGGGTACGGCCTCGTGGACTCGCCCAGGACCCAGGCGGTCCCTGGATCCTCCCTCGAGCTCACGGCGGTTCCCGCCCCGGATGCGGTCGCCGCGGCGCACTACTATCCCGCAGGCTATTGGCTCTCGCTCATCGAGGTCCCGGGACGCGACGAGTTTCCAGGAACCGGCCCGACGGGCAACGGGATCTCTCGGGGTGTCCGTACACAGGCCGACTGGCTCCGGCGCATGAAGTCGGGAACGTGCACCGCGTGTCATCAGCTCGGCACCCTGGGCACGCGCACCCTTCCCGAGGGACTCGGTGACTTCAAGTCGTCCGCCGCGGCTTGGGAGCGTCGGATCCTCTCGGGCCAGGCCGGTGGCCAGATGACGGCTGCCCTCGCCCAGATGGGCGCCCCACGCGCGCTCGAGATGTTCGCCGACTGGACGGATCGGATCGCGGCGGGCGCGGTGCCGCCGGCGCCATCTCGCCCCGAAGGGATCGAGCGAAACGTCGTGATCACGATCTGGGATTGGGCCGACCCCACGGCGTATCTCCACGACGTGGTATCGACAGATCGTCGGGACCCCACGGTGAACGCCGATGGCCCCGTCTACGGAGCACTGGAGCTGAGCGCCGATTACACCCCGGTTCTGGATCCTCGAACGCACACGGCGTCAATGATCCCTCTCACCGTCCGGGACGACACGATCGGCCCCGCCTCGGACCAGGCCATGGCTGCCCCTTCCCCCTACTTCGGGGGGGAGCCGATCTGGGACGGGAAAACGAACGTGCACAACCCCATGATCGACGAAGAGGGTCGCGTGTGGCTCACCGCCCGCGTCCGCGGTCGTGAGAACCCCGCGTATTGCCGCGAGGGCTCGGACCATCCCTCGGCCCGGCGCTTTCCCCTCCAGGGCGCGGGGCGACATCTCGCAGTCTACGATCCGCGAACCGGCGAATATACGCACATCGGCACGTGCTTCAGCACACACCACCTCATGTTCGCCATGGACGAGGACAACACGCTCTGGACGAGCGGGGGTGGACCGGTGGTCGGATGGTTGAACACGCGTCGGTTCCTCGAGACCGGCGACGAGGAAGCCTCGCAGGGATGGACGCCCCTCGTCCTCGACACGAACGGGAACGGCATGCGGGACGAGTACGTCGAACCCCGTGACCCCGTCGATCCGACGAAGGACAAGCGGATCGTCGCGGGCTTCTACGCCGTCGCCCCCGCGCCCGACGGATCGGTCTGGGCGTCGTCCCTCGGCTACCCCGGCGCCATCGTGCGCCTCGAGCCCGGCGAGCGCCCGGAAGAGACCGCGCTCGCCGAGTTCTACGAGCTCCCGGTGGACGCGAGCGGCGAGCCCATCGAGGGCTTCTCGCCGCGTGGCATGGATGTCGACCGGAACGGCGTGGCGTGGGTGGCGCTGGCCAGTGGTCACCTGGGCCGCTTCGACCGCAGACGGTGCCGTGGCCCGCTGAATGGCCCCGAGGCCACCGGTCAGCACTGTCCCGAGGGATGGACGTTCTACGCCGAGCCGCTGCCGCAGCTCGGCGGCGTCGAGACCCCGGGCAGCGCCGAGGCCAGCTACTACACCTGGGTCGACTGGTGGGGCGCGCTCGGCCTGGGTGAGAACGTGCCCATCAACACGGGCAACGCGTCCGAGGGTTTGCTGGTGTGGACGGACGGCGCGTGGGTCGTGCTCCGCGTGCCCTACCCCCTCGGCTTCTACACCAAGTGGATGGACGGCCGCATCGACGATCCCGAGGCCGGATGGAAGGGGAGGGGGCTCTGGACGACGATCAGCACCCGGGCGCCCTTCCACATGGAGGGCGGCCAGGGCAACACGAGCAAGGTGCTCAAGTTCCAGCTGCGCCCGGATCCGCTCTCCGGTTGAGCGCCGCCACCGCGTCGGTGGCGCCCACCAGCGTTCTTCCCGAGTGCCGTGGAATGACGACCGCGCGCGAAATGGCGCTCATGCTGTCCGCAGACGGCGACTCAGACGTCTGAGGTGGCTGCTGCCGCGATCGGGGCGGGTGCCGGGATCCACACCTGGAAGACCGCGCCCGACAGCTCGCTCGAGCTCTCGTCGGCCAGCGAGATCCGTCCGCCGTGGGCCTCCACCACCTCCCGTGCGATGGCCAGGCCCAGGCCCGAGCCCATCGCCCGGGAACGCTCCGCCTGGTAGTACTTCTCGAACACGTGGAGGCGATGGTCCTGGGGGATGCCCGGGCCGCTGTCGGCCACCTCGATCAGCACACCCCCGCCCTCGGCCCACGCCCGCACGAGAATGCGCCCGCCGTCGGGGGTGAAGCGCAGGGCGTTGGAGACGATGTTACCCAACACCTCTCCGCGGATGAGGTCGACATCGACCTCCACCTCCTCGGGGGCACCGGGCAGGATCTCCACCGTGAGCTCGATGCCGCGCTCGCGAGCGAGAACCTCTGTCGCACGCTGAAGGCCCAGGAGGAGATCTTCGAGCAGAACGTGTTCGGGCTCCATCGGGAAATCGCCGGCCTCCAGACGGCTGATGTCCATGAGGTGACTGACCATGCGCGTCATGGACCGGGTCTGCTCAGCGATGCGGTCGAGGATCTCCCTCTGGTGGGGCGTGACTTCTGCGGCGAGCTCCTCTTCGATCAGCTCGGTGTATCCGCGGATCACGTTGATCGGGGTCTTGAGCTCATGGCCCGCCACCGCGAGGAACTCTGCCTTGAGTCGGTCCAGCTCGGCGAGGCGCTGCGCCATGGCGCGAAAGGAGTTGGACAGCTCACCCAGCTCGCCTTTCTGCTCGTACGGCAGGTCGGCCGGGGTCGTGTAGTCGCCTTCGGCCACCTGGGAGAGGGCTCGCCGAAGCCTCTCCAACGGCGTCCACAGCGCCCGTGCCGTCCACACGCTGAGGAGCGCACCCAATACCAGGGCCCCGAGCACGCTCAGGAGGGTGGTGCCGCGTGAGGACGTGGAAAGCTGCTCGGCGCGGTGGAAGTCGGCGGCGGCCCGCTCGTCCACCGCGGCCGCCAGGGCGTCGAGGCTGGTCCGCGTCTCGCGGATACCCCGTTGGATCGAGAAGAACGACTCGGTCGCCGCGTTCAGCCGGCCCACCAGCACCAGGGAATCGACCACCTGCGTCCCTTCCTCCAGGCGCCGGACCTCCACCTCGAAGGGCGAGGTGGCGCCGTCGAAGCCAGCCTCGCTCAGCTGGGTCAGCTCGCCGCGCAGCGCGCGGAGCGTGGCGAAGACCGACTCCCGCAGCTCCCGGCTCGGCGCCGCGACATAGCTCCGCGCATAACGATCGAGCTCCGCGAGA
The DNA here is from genome assembly GCA_003248075.1 of Gemmatimonadota bacterium. Taxonomy (GTDB): domain Bacteria; phylum Gemmatimonadota; class Gemmatimonadetes; order Longimicrobiales; family Gaopeijiaceae; genus SZUA-318. Next base: position 14,875 of record QJYK01000243.1, read on the forward strand.
TCCGCCTGGATGCGTCCGATCGCGAGGGCTGCCTCCGCATGTCGGGCTCTCTCACGCACGGCCAGGTCGCGAAGCGCTCCGAGGCGGGCCGCTGCGAAGAACGACGGCACCGCCAGCATGAAGCCCAGCAGCGCGAAGGTGGACGCCAACCGGTTTCGGACGGTCATGAGCCCCGGGGGGGCCGAACCGTACTGGTGTCCGGCAGTCGGAGCAGCTTGCGGATGCGTTCGAGCTCGGCCTGAAGCTCTGTGATCGTGCGCGTGAGCTTCCTGTTCTGTCCCGCCAGGGAGTCCCGTTGCTCCCTGAGCCCACGGAAGGCGCGCGCGCCCTTGGCGTCGGGATAGGTGACCTCTCTGTCGGGCAGGGGCGGCCCGGCCTCGGCGCACCATTCGAAGCGGGGCGCCAATCCGGGAGCGCTCCGATCCGGCCGAAGGTCGGGATCGGCTCCTCGATCGAGTGCCGAGACGTACAGGGCCTCTGCCTGGATCCGATCCTCGGGCGAGGCGTCGGGGAGCTCCAGGACCCGTCCGGCCATGAGGGCGGCCGTGTCCGGCACGGCGCCTCCATTGCGGGGGTCGAGATGGAGCAGCGCCAGGAACAGCAGGGCTTTCCGACCCCTGCCACCCGATTCGCATCGCGACGCGGTCTCCCGGAACGCGCTGTCGGCGGCGGAGAAGTCGCCCTCGCTCAGTCGAAGCACGCCCTTGTCGTACGGCTCCGATCCCGGCGAGAAGTATCGTCCCAGCGCGGTGCCACAACCCTGAAGGGCCACGACGGTGGCGACGAGGATCGAGACGACGCGTCGCCGCGGGGGACGCCCGGGCCAGCCGGGGTGGACGCCGGAGCGGGTCACTTCCGCGTCCTCGCAGGCCCGATCACGCCCGTCGTTCGCAGGACCGTACCGAACGCTTCCACTGCCGCCGGATCGAATTGGCTACCCGCGCGACGCTCGATCTCGGCCCAGGCCTCGGCGACGGTCCAGGCGGGCTTGTAGGGGCGCCGGTGGGAGAGCGCGTCGAAGACATCGGCCACGGCCACGATCCGGCCAGCGATCGGTATCTCCTCGCCGCATGACCCAGCAGGGTATCCGCCGCCAGCCCACCACTCGTGGTGCGTACGCGCGATCTCCTCCGCCTTCTGCATGAGGGGAAACTCGCTTCCTGCCATGAGGTCGCCGCCGATGGTAGTGTGGGTCTTCATGATGTCGCGCTGCTCGTCCGAGAGCTCGCCGGGGTGCAGGAGGATCTCGTCGGGGATGCCGATCTTGCCCACGTCGTGGAGTGGCGCGGCCCGTCGGATGAGCTCGACCTCGTCGTCGTCCAGGCTGAGGGCGCCGGCGATCGCCGCCGCGATCTGCCCGACCCTCCGCGTGTGCTCGCCGGTCTCGTCGTCTCGGTATTCGGCCGCGCGGGCCAGGCGGTCGAGGATCTCCAGGCGCGCGCGCTCGAGCTGGTCGGTACGCTCGCGGACCCGTTGCTCCAGATTCCGATTGTGATCCTGGAGGGCGAGGTGAAGAAAGCGCGTCTTCAAGAGGTTCGCCACGCGCAGGCGCACCTCGGCGGGGCTCAGGGGCTTGGTGAGGAAGTCCTGGGCGCCGGCCGAGAGTCCGCGACGCATCGCCTCGGCCGAATGGTCCGAGGTGACGATGAGGACCGGGAGGTAGTCGTCCTCGTCGAAGGTCCCACGAATCTCGGCCAGGAGCTCCAGACCGTCCTTACCCGGCATGAGCAGATCCAGGAGCACCAGGTCGGGACGGTACTCCGCGAACAGCGCGGGTACCTCCCGGGGCTCCGTCGTCGTCAGGAGATCGTCGTAGCCCGCAGGCTCGAGGATCCTCCTCAGCAGTTGGAGATTGGCATCCTCGTCGTCCACCATGAGGATGCGCGCCGAGCGCATGCGGTCTGTCGTCATGGCCTTTCCCGGCAGCCCGCAGCCGGGAGAATCGGAGGAGGGGCTGTAAACAGATGTTTTCTACAAGATGTAGGCTTTCCCGGGTGACGGGCAACATTCGCGAGGGGAGCGTTCGGGACGAGCACGGACCGGGTCGACGCGCTGGAGTGGGGGAAGCCGCACCGTGGCACGGGCCCCGGGCGAGGTGAGGCGGCGAGCCTTCAGCCGCCCCGCGCCCGGGGCACGTCCCCCCGCCGCCGGCGAAGACGTCAGCGTTGTGGGGCCCGGGGCTCGTCAGGGCGGCGGCGGGACGCCATGTTGTCGGCCACATTCCGCCCAAGCCCTTCCGAGGCGTTCTCCATGTCCGCACCCTCTCCGCGGGGCCTCGCCGCCGCCGTCCTCATGTCCCTGTGCGGGTCTTCGGCCTGCACTCCGCCGCGCGACCCCGCCGCCCGCTTCGATGTCGTCGAAGCCACCATTCCCGAGATGCGGGAGGCGCTCGAGCAGGGTCGCGTCACCTCCCGTGAGCTGGTCGAGGCCCACCTGGTTCGGATCGCGACCTTCGAGGAGCGGGTGAACGCGACGATCGCGGTCAATCCGCGCGCGCTCCGGATCGCGGACTCCCTGGACCTGGAGAGGGCTCAGGGCCGGGTGCGCGGTCCCTTGCACGGGATCCCCGTCGCGCTGAAGGACAACATTCACACGACGGACATGCCTACGACCGGGGGCGCGCGCGTGTTCGAGGGCTTCACGCCACCTTACGAGGCTACGCTCACGAGGAACCTCGAAGACGCGGGGGCGATCATCCTGGCCAAGACCGTGCTGACCGAGCTGGCCAACTTCATGGCGGCCGGGATGCCCGGGAACTACAGCGCGGTCGGGGGCTACGGCCTGAACCCTTACGATCCGAGGCGTGATCCGCGAGCGGGACGTGACGACGGGCGCCCCGTGATGGCGACGGGCGGCTCCAGCTCCGGCATCGGCACCGCGATGAGCTTCTGGGCCGCCAATGTCGGGACCGAGACCTCCGGCTCGATCCTGTCGCCGTCGAACCAGAACATGTTGGCCGCGGTCAAGCCGACGGTGGGTCGTGTAAGCCGGTACGGCGTGATCCCCATCACAGCGGATCAGGACACGCCCGGCCCCATGGCCCGCACGGTGACCGACGCGGCGATCCTTCTGGGAGCGCTGGAAGGGACGGAGCCGGATCCCAACGATCCGGCGACCGCCACGTGCGAGCGCCCCGCCGACGGCGACTACACCCGGTTCCTGAGGCCGGACGGCCTCCAGGGCGCGCGCATCGGCATCCCGCGGGCGATGTACTACGACTCGGTCCAGGTACCGGGCTCGGACCGGTGGCGCGGTGGCCTGTCGGACCAGGCCAGGGCGGTCATGGACACGGCGTTGGCGATCCTGCGGCAGGCGGGGGCCGTGATCGTGGATCCGGCGGACATCCCGAGCGTCGTGGATCCCGACTCGGCGAACAACCTCCTCCTGAATGGACGGAGCAGCGTCCTCGACTATGGCATGAAGCGTGACTTCAATCTGTGGCTGGCGTCCCTGGGCGACGGGGCTCCGGTGAAGTCACTGACCGAGCTCCGTGAGTGGAACCTCGCGCACCGCGACGCCGGGTCGATGAAGTATGAGCAGGCCCGCCTGGACGGATCGGACCAGCTCGACCTGGAGCGGGACCGCGCCACGTACGAGGCGGACCGAGAGCGCGACCTTCGGCTCAACGGCGCGCATGGCATCGACGAGGCGATGCAGGCGATGCAGCTGGACGCGTTGCTCTTCCCAGGGGCCGGCAGCGCCGGGATCGCGGCGAGGCCCGGCTATCCGACCGTGATCGTGCCCTTCGCATTCGTCGCGAATGGCGGGGGACCCGACTTTCCCGAGGGCTTCGAGCCCCGGCCGCAGCCCATGGGTGTCGGCTTCACGGGAGGCGCGTGCAGCGAGCCCCGACTTCTCGAGCTCGCCTACGCGTTCGAGCAGGCGAGCATGCGGAGGGTGCCGCCGCCGGGCATGCGGTAGGCGAGCTCTCTTGCCCATACGCCTTGCGCAGGTCGGCTGGCCGCCGCGAGTCCACGAGGCGCTGAAGGTCGCTGGCGTCTCCCTGGTGGGCTACGTCCCCGACGCGGGTCACAAGCGTCTCATCGAGCTGTGTCACGCCGATCCGGGTCTCGCCGTCGTCCCTCTGACCTCGGAGGAAGAGGGGATCGGGCTCTCCGTGGGCGCCTGGCTGGGGGGCGCTCGCTGCGCGATCCTCATGCAGTCGAGCGGCGTCGGCAAGATCGTGAACGGGCTGGGGATGGTCCGGACGTGTGGCTTCCCCTTGTTCCTCCTTGTCACCATGCGCGGTGAGGACGGGGAGGCGAACCCCTGGCAGATTCCGGTGGGCAGCGCCGCGGCCGATATCCTGTCGCGCATGGGTGTCCGTGTGAGGCGGGCCGAGACTCCGGAATCGGTTTCCACGGCCGTAGCCTCGTCGCTCGAGGGGGCCTTCGAACAGGGGGCCATGAGCGCCGTGCTCATCGCCCAGGCCGTACTGGGCGTGAAGCGGTTCGAAGCCCAGGCATCACGATGAACGGGTCCGCGCCGTTGCTCCTGCCTCGCCGAGAAGTGGTGAAAGCCCTGCTCGCGGATCGTCGGGACCTCTTGGTCATCGCCGGCCTGGGGGCGTCTGCCTGGGACTGCGCGGCGGCGGGAGACCACCCGTTGACCTTCCCGCTCTGGGGCGGCATGGGTCTCGCGGCCATGACGGGACTCGGCCTGGCGCTCGCGCGGCCGGACCGGCCAGTCCTGGTGATCACGGGCGACGGTGAGATGTTGATGGGCCTCGGGTCGCTGGCGACCATCGGCGTGCAGGCCCCACCCAACCTCACGGTCGTGATCCTCGACAACGAGCGTTACGGTGAGACCGGGATGCAGCGGACGCATACCGCACACGGGGTGGATCTGGCGGACGTGGCCCGCGCGTGCCGGATTCCGGCGGCGTGCACGGTCCGGGACCGCGCGGCACTGGCCGATCTCTGCCGCGCCGTGCACGGTGGCGGAGGTCCACGCTTCGCCGTGGTGAAGGTGGCGGTCGAGAGCTTGCCCCTCGTTCTCCCCCCCAGGGACGGCGCGCTGCTCAGGACCCGCTTCGCGGACGCGTTGGGCGCGTCGCGGTCGGCCGGCTGACCGGACCGCCCACGGGGCACGCCTTCAGAAAGCCGCGCGCAACAGCGTCACGTCCAGGCGATGCCCGGGTCCGGGGGGGACCAGCAGCGCCCCCACATCCAGGGTGGCCCGACCGGCGCGGATTCTCCGGTTGATCGCACGGGCCGAGAGGGGCGCGTCGATCCATGACCACAGCACGAGGCCGATGCCGATCGCCCCGATCGTGTGGACGCCGGCGTCCGAGGTGTCATCGTCCAGGCCCAGGACGTCGCTGGCCGTGAGCACGATCGCCCAGGACGTCGCGACGGCTCCAGCGAACATGACCACTCCCTTCAGGTGCTGGCCGTTGTATATCTGGCCGGCTCCGGGGAGCAGCACGCTGAGGCCCAGAGCAAGGGCCGGCGACCTCTCGGACGCGGCGGCTCCGGGCGCCTGGGCCGCGAGGCCGACCGGCAGGCCCGCGAGGGCGAGCGCCAGGCACACCATCGACGTGGGAGCGGCATTCCGGGTGCACATGGTCCGCGAGTCAGGAGACGGGGTCAGGGCGGGGCTGTCGCGACAATGGGACCGGGGCGACGGAAGCGCCAGGACGCCCTGCAGGGCGTCCGTTCGGACCGCCCAGACCCGGCGCGAGGCGAAGGAGGCCGCCGGACGGGACGTCGTGGAACGAACCGGCGCGGATCTTGTAGACAGCCGAAGGCAAAGCCGCCATGGGCGCGGCCGCGCGCCCACCCCCTGAACGAGCGTCTGCGATTGAGGTCCAAGGCAACGATTCTCGGCGTGACGCTCCCCGTCGTGATGGCGCTCGATCTGGTCACCAAGCGTTGGGCCCTCGAGGCCCTCGCGGACCAGCGGGGCGAGCTTCTGGGCGGGCTGGTCCCGCTGACCCTGGCGTTCAACAAGGGAGCCGCCTTCGGGATTCGCCTGGGAGAGGACTCTCGCTGGTTTTTCGTGCCGGTCACGTTGGTCGCGCTGGGGCTGCTGGCGGCGCTCTTCCGCCAGGCCTCGGGCCGCGACTACCTGCGCATCGCCGCGGTCTCCCTCGTCGTGTCGGGGGCTCTCGGGAACCTCTACGATCGCATCCGCTGGAGCCGGGGGGTCGTGGACTTCATCGGGCCGATCGACCTCGGCTTCTGGGACTTCCCGATCTTCAACGTGGCCGACATGGCGATCACGTGTGGGGCGATCCTGCTCGCACTCTCGTTCTGGATGGAGGAGCAGGTGGAACGCGCCGTCGAAGCCGCCCCGCCGCCCGCGGAACCTGCGACGGGCGAGGTGGCGAGCTCGTAGGGAGCGGTCGCGGGCCGGCAGGACGCCCAAGGCCCTCGCCCGGTTGCTCTCAGGCCCCCTTTTTCCGCCCCTTCTTGGACCCCGGAACGAAGAGCAGGTATTCGATCCGCCTTCCCCGCATGCGCACGACCCGGAGCGAGCCGGACGTCAGCTCGATCTGATCCCCGACCACGGGAATGCGGTCGAGCCGCCCGAACACGAAGCCGCCCAGCGAGTCGAAGGCGTCCTCCTCCTCCTCGTCCAGCCCGAGCTCCAATCGCTCCTCGGCTTCCCGAAGCGGGACGCCACCCCATACACGGATCCGCCCGCCGGGAAGCTCCTGGAAATCCAGGGGCTCGTCGTGCTCGTGCTCGTCCTGGATCTCGCCGATGATCTCCTCGATCAGGTCCTCGAGCGTGACCAGCCCAGCCGTTCCCCCGAACTCGTCCACGACGATCACCATCTTGGTTCGCTGACGCCTCATCTCGGGGATCAGGTCCTCGACGGGCTTGGAACTCGGCGCGAACGACGCGGGGCGGAGGATGTCACGCACGTGCGTGACGCCGTTTCGATCGGCTCGCCACAGATCGCGGGCCAGCACGAGGCCCACGATCCGGTCCAAGCTCTCCTCATAGACGGGCAGGCGAAGATGTCCCTGGTCCAGCATCAGGGCCATGGCGTCTTCCACGGTGGCGTCGACCGGGATCGCCACCATATCCGTGCGCGGCGTCATCACCTCGCCGATGGAGACCTCGTCGAGCCGGATCACGTTCGTCACGACCTTCCACTCGTCCTCGTCCAGCGTTCCCTCCCGCCGTCCGATCCCCGCGAGCACCTCCAGCTCGGCGCGGCTGATGGTCGGGCGCTGGGAATCGGAAGTGATCAGGCTGGAGAGCAGGCTCAGCGGGACGAGGATGGGCTTCATCACCACGATCATGACCCGAAGCACGTAGGCGCTGGGACCGGCCAGCTCCTGCCAGTACGTGGCGCCGACCGTCTTCGGTACGATCTCCGTGAGGACCAGGATCACGAAGGTGAGCACGGCCGAGAAGACGCCGACCCAGGCGCTGCCGAACACGTTGGCGGCCATCGCACCTCCGAGGGCGGCCCCGACGGTGTGCGCGATCGTGTTCAGTGTGAGGATGGCAGCGATCGGCTCCTCGACTTGCCGCTGCGCCGCTGCAAGCCACTCGCCGGCCCACTCGCCGCGCTCCTGCATCAGGGCGATGTGGGAGTGGGTGACCGACAGGAACACCGCCTCCAGGATCGAGCACAGGAAAGACGTCGCCAACGTGACGCCCAGGACCGTCAGCAGGGTCGTCATGTTCGGCGGCGGGCGCGCTTCGCCGGCTCCTCCGAGGTCATCCGTCGAGGGCGGCGTCCAGCTCGATGCGCACGGCGGCCAGGGCGCGCGAGACCGGACAACCGGCCTTGGCCTTCTCGGCGATGTCCAAGAAGGTGGCCTCGTCCACACCCGATACCGTCGCCCTGCAGGTGAGCACGACCTTGGTGATGCCGAATCCCGCCTCGCCCTTCTCCAGGTGCACGGAGGCCGACGTGCGCACGCTGTCCGGGGGGTGACCGGCCTGCGCGAGCAGGTTGGCGAACGCCATGGAGAAGCACCCCGCGTGGGCCGCGGCGATCAGCTCCTCCGGATTGGTGCCCGTTCCTTCCTCGAAGCGCGAGGAGAACGAGTACTGGCCCTGGACCGCTCCCGTCTCGGAGCGAACCGTCCCGTGACCACTTCTCAGATCACCCTTCCATTCGGCCTGCGCGCTCCGGACCGGCATCGGTCTCACACTCCTTGACTCTCGGGTCGGTCGGGGACTCGCCGGGTCAGCCGGCGTCTCCAACTTCATCGGTTCCAACGCCGGTGGTCAACACGGACCCGGCGGGAGGGTGTCCGTGGTTGTGGCGCGTCGACCCCCGGAGCCCGTGTGGCGCCGCCGAGTTGCGGCCGGTCGCCGACTTCGGGAAAATGACGCGGTAGCCTTGCGTTGAGCATTCCCCTGAGAGGCGGGCAGCATGTCGAAGAGAACGGCTTACCCGGTTCTGGCCCTCGCGCTCGCGGTGCTCGCGACGCCGCTCGAGGCCCAGCATCGCGTGACCACGCCCGAGCAGCAGTTCGGGCACGAGATCGGGGCAGATTACGTACTCGTCACCTACGACGAGCTCCACCAGTACTTCATCAAGCTGGCGAACGAATCGGACAGGATGGTCCTGGATACTCTCGGGTTCACCGAGGAGGGCCGCCCGCAGGTCCAGGCGATCATCAGCTCTCCGGAGAACATCCGGAACCTGGAGCGTTACCGACAGATCAACGAGCGGCTTGCGCGTGCCGAAGGCGTGAGCGAGCAGGAGGCGGCCCGCCTCGCCCAGGAGGGCAAGGCCGTCGTGTGGATCGACGGCGGCCTACACGCCACCGAGGTCCTCGGCGCGCAGCAGCTCATCGAGCTGGTCTACCGGATGAACGACTACACGGATCCGGAGACGACGCGGATCCTCGACGACGTCATCCTGCTCGCGACCCACGCCAACCCGGACGGCCACGCGCTCGTGGCCGGCTGGTACATGCGCGAGCCGGACCCCATGAAGCGGTCTACGAACGGCATCCCCGTTCTGTACAACAAGTACGCGGGGCACGACAACAACCGCGACTTCTACATGTCCGCGCTGGAGGAGACCACGAACATGAACCGGTCCATGTACCGGACGTGGTATCCAGAGATCGTGTACAACCACCACCAAACCGGACCCGCGGGCGCCGTGATGTTCGCTCCGCCATTCCGCGATCCGCCGAACCACTTCCTGGATCCGCTCATCATCACCGGGCTGGACCAGGTGGGTGCCGCGATGCACCAGCGCTTCGTCATCGAGGGCAAAGGCGGCACGACCATGCGCTCCGGTGCGTCGTACTCCACGTGGTGGAACGGTGGGCTGCGCACGACGCCGTACTTCAAGAACATGATCGGCCTCCTCACCGAGACGATCGGCAACCCGACGCCGGTCGAGGTGCCCTTCGTGCCGGCCAATCAGCTTCCCCACGGAGACCTGCCGCTGCCGGTCGAGCCGGGTCCCTGGCATTTCCGTCAATCCATCGAGTACTCCGAGACGGCGAACTGGGCCGTTCTCGACTACGCGTCGCGCAACAAGGACCATCTGCTCTACAACATCTGGCGGATGGGCACCAACTCCATCGAGAGGGGCAGCCGCGACTCGTGGACCACTACCCCGTCCGAGGTTCAGACGCTCGACCGTGGTGACCGCGCGGATTGGCAGCGAGCCCTGCGCAACCCGGCGAACCGGGACCCACGGGGCTTCATCATCCCGGCGACCCAGCGCGACTTCCTGACGGCGACCAAGTTCGTCAACGCGCTGCTCAAGAACGGCGTGGACGTGCACCGCGCCACCGCCGACTTCTCCGTCGGCAGCAAGCGGTATCCTCGGGGCTCCTACGTGGTCAAGACGGCTCAGGCGTTCCGTCCCCACGTGCTCGACATGTTCGAGCCACAGGATCACCCGAACGACTTCGCCTATCCGGGTGGACCGCCGATTCCTCCGTACGACGTGACCGGATGGACGTTGGCTTGGCAGATGGGGGTCGACTTCGACCGTATCCTCGACGGCTTCGACGGACCGTTCGAGAAGATCACGACCGAGTTGGCGTCACCACCTCCTGGTGTGGTGGCCGGCGCGCAGAACGCGCGCGGGTTCGTGGTCGACCATATCAACGACGCGTTCACCGCCGTGAACCGGGTGCTGAAGAACGGCGGCAAAGCGTACTGGTACACGGACGCACTGACCGTGGACGGACAGGCCTTTCAGCCCGGCGCGTTCTACCTGGAGACGGACCGGGCGACGGTCGAGCGGTTGGCTCGGGACAAGGGCCTGAGCTTCCGTGGGGTGGCGCGCCGACCCTCGGGTCGGGCCATGGAGCTGGAGCCGGTGAAGATCGGACTCTGGGACCAGTACGGCGGCTCGATGCCCTCCGGATGGATGCGCATGCTCCTCGAGGACTTCGAGTTCGACTTCGACGTCCTCTTCCCGCCCCAGCTCGACAACAGCGACCTCGGCGCCTACGACGTTCTGCTCTTCGAGGACGGAGCCATGCCGGAGGAGGACGGGGGCGGCTTCCGACGCGGCGGTCAGCTCGACCCGATGTCGATCCCAACCCAATATCGGGACCGCCTGGGCTCGGTCACCTTGGACGGCACGGTGCCGCGAATCCTCGACTTCGCGCGTCAGGGTGGGGCGGTGATCGGAATCGGGAGCTCCGCCAACCTGGCGCTGCACGCGGGGTTGCCCGTCACCGACCACATGGTGAAGAACGGCCAGCCTCTGTCGCGGGAGGAGTACTTCATCCCGGGCTCGCTCCTCGACATGAAGATCGAGCATACCACGCCCCTCACCCAGGGGATGCCCGACTACGCGCCGGTCATGTTCAGCCGTAGCCCGACGTTCACGCTCGGAGCCGGGGCGGAGGCCCAGGGGGTGCGGCGGATCGGCTGGTACGACAGCGCCACGCCGCTGCGCAGCGGATGGGCGTGGGGGCAGGAGTACCTGAAGGACGGCGTGGCTGCCATCGAGGCCGATTACGGGCAGGGGAAGCTCTTCCTCTTCGGGCCCGAGCTGACCTTCCGCTCCCAGCCGCACGGCATGTTCCCGCTGATCTTCAACGGGATCTACTACGGTGCGGTGAGGGACCGGCCGGTCTCGGAGTAGCACAGCGGTCACGAGGCCGCGACCGACTCGAGAACACGGGGCGCCCGGCCAGCCGGGCGCCCCGCTACGTGTCCGGCACGGAGCCCCTAGGTCGGCTGGTCGGTCGGACGCACTAGGATCTCGTTGACGTTCACGTGCGGGGGCGCCGTGACGGCGAAGCACACGGCATTCGCCACGTCGTCGGCGAGGAGCTTTCGCTTGCCCTGCCACCGTTCCTCGAAGGCCTCACGGCGCTCCGGGGTCGCCTGCTCCAGGAGCTCGGTCTCCACCACGCCGGGCTGCACGTCCGTGATCCGGATGCCACGCGCCGCCGACAGCTCGAGCTGAAGCCCCCAAGACAGCGATCGGACCGCGAACTTGGTGGCGCTGTAGACGCTCCCTCCCGGGAAGGGGCGTCGCCCCGCCACGGAGCCCACGTTCACGATGTGGCCGGTCCCCCGCTCGAGCATGTCCGGGAGCACGGCCGCGATTCCGAACAGCACCCCCTTGAGGTTGACGTCCACCATCCGGACCCAGTCGTCGACCTCCAACGCCCAGATCGGCGAGATCGGCATCACACCGGCGTTGTTGACCAGGATGTCCGCTGGACCGAAGCGCTCGTGAGCCAACGAAGCCAGGGCCGTCACATCCGCGCGCACCGTGACGTCGGTGGAGCGCACAGCCGCTTTGCCGCCCTCCTCGTGGATGCGTGCCGCGACTTCCTCCAGGCGCTCGTGGCGACGGGCTCCCAGGACGACGGCAGCGCCTCGACGGGCGAGCGCGACCGCGACGGCCGCCCCGATGCCGCTCGAGGCGCCAGTGACGACGGCGACCCGTCCGGAGAGGGCGCGATCCCCGTCCATCAGCTGACCGGGGGGACGCCGGCCTGGGCCAGCAGGATCAACAGGGCACGCTGGACCCCGAGGGCTCCGCGGTCGTTGAGGAACCACTCGTTCAGGGAGTGCGCGTTGCCGGCGGCACCGCCACCGCCGATGGTGATCGCGGGGATCCCCCTGGCGATGGGGATGTTCGCGTCGGTCGAGCTGCGCCCGAGACGCGGCTCGATCCCGAGAAGTTGGCTCACGGCCACGGCTCTCGCGACGATCGGCGTCTCGACGGGAAGTTCCCCGGAGGGCCGGTCTCCGATCATCGCCACCTCCGCGGTCAGGGGCTCGCCCCTGCGCCGCAAGGCGTTCTCCTCCCGCACGGCGCGCTCGACCGCCGCGTGCAGGGCGGCGTCCACGCGGTCGAGGCTCGCCGGGCTTTCGGAACGCATGTCGACCTCGGCCCACGCCTCGAAGGGAACGGAGTTCACCGATGTCCCGCCCCCGAGCATTCCGACGTTGTAGCTGGTCCGGGGCCCGGAGCGGGTTAGGGTGTCCGCTGCCTGCTGGAAGAAGAGGATCGACCGGCCGAGGGCGTGCGCCGGGTTCGCCAGACCGAAAGCCCCCCAGGAATGTCCGCCCGGGCCCCGCACGGTCACGCGGTAGCGGTGGGAGCCGAGTCCCTGGTGCGTGATGCCCTCGTGTCCGGTGCCGTCGATGGAGATGAACGCGTCGATGTCCGGTCCCTGCGGCGAGAACAGGTGCTTGACGCCGCGGAGGTCGCCCAGTCCCTCCTCTCCGACATTGCCGATGAAGAGGATGTCCGACTCGGTTCGGAGCCCGGCCGCGTTGATCGCCCTCAGGAGCGCCAGGACCGCCGCGAGGCCGCGCGTGTCGTCACCGATGCCGGGTGCGTACAGCGTGTCGCCGTGTTGCCGAATCATCACGTCGGTCCCTTCGGGGAAGACCGTATCCAGGTGTCCGGCGATCGCGACCCTGCCACCACCTCCCGTGCCACGGCGCAGGCCGATCACGTTGCCCTCGGTGTCCACCCACGCGGAGTCCACGCCGAGCTCCCGGAGCTTCTCGAGAAAGCGGCGGCCTCTAGCCTCCTCCTGGAAGGAAGGCGCGGGGATCTGGGTGAGCTCTCGCAGGTCTGCCATGGTGAGGTCGTCACGGGCCTCGATGGCGTCCAGGGCACGGCGGACCTCCGGGTGCTGGGACAGTCGTCGGACCTCCGTATCGAAGGGGTTCGATTGCGCCGACAGGGGATGGGCCGGGAGGAGGGCCAGGAGGAGGGCCGAAAGGGTCGCCGGCGCGCGTCGCAGGGTTCGCATGTTTCTCGGTTCGAGGAGGTGGTCCACGGTGGTCGTCCGGGAGGGCGGGAGAGGGTAAGCCCGCCGGCCGGGGCCGACAATCCCGCAGGGGATCGCGAAGTTCCGCAAGACGATGGGACGGTTGATTTTTCGGCGTGAATCGGTGAAGGTTCTTCGCTTGTTTTCCCACCCGTCCGGCCCTCCGGCGACGGCGGTCCTCACCAGCCCGAGCGCGCTGCCTTGAACCCTTCCGCCTCCCAGGCTCAGCCCCGCTACGGGCCGGTGGCGCGGTGGTTCGCAGGAGCCGGTCGAAGGGCCGAGATCACCCTCGAGCACGCCGGAGCGCTCGGCCAGCTCTCGTGGCAGATCCTGGTGGCCGTGGTGAGGCTCCGGGTCTCGGCCCGGGACGTCGTGCAACAGCTCTACCAGATGGGGATCCAGAGCCTGCCGATCGTCCTGGTGACCGGGTCGCTGGCCGGGATCGTCACGAGCCAGCAGGGGGGCTACCAGTTCACCGGCTCGGTGCCTCTCTACGTGCTGGGGAGCCTGGTGGTGGAGACCGTCGTCCTCGAGATGGGCCCGGTGCTCACGGCCATCGTGCTGGTGGGCCGCGTGGGCGCGCGTATCACGGCCGAGCTCGGGACCATGGTGGTCTCCGAGCAGATCGACGCCTACCACTCGCTGGGGCGCGATCCGATCGCGCTCCTGGCGGCCCCCCGGGTCCTCGCGGGGATCCTCGTGATGCCCCTGTTGGTGGGAATCGCCGACTTCATCGGGATCTTCGCGGGGCTGATCGCGGCGAACTACGAGGTCGGATTGAGCTACGACTCGTTCTTTTACGGCGCCCGGCTGTTCTGGCATTCGTGGGATCTATTCTATTCGTTCACGAAGGCCTTGGTCTTCGGCATCGCGATCCCGCTGATCTCCGTGCACATGGGGCTCAGGACCAAAGGTGGTGCGGCGGGGGTCGGGTTGACGACGACGCAGGCGGTCATGTTCATGACGCTGACGATCCTGATCCTGGACGCCCTCTTCCCTCCGCTGATGCTGCAGTAGGCCGCGGCGCGATGATACGATACCGGAATATCCACAAGGCGTTCGACGTCCCCGTCCTCCGAGGCGTCGACCTCGAGGTCGAATCGGGGGAGATGTTCGCCCTGTTCGGACCGTCCGGGACCGGAAAGAGCGTCCTGCTCAAGACCACCATCGCGCTCATCACGCCCGATGTCGGAGACGTCGAGGTGGATGGACTCTCGGTCCATTTCGGAGGTCGCAGGGCCCTCGAAGAGGTGCGCCGAAAGGTGGGGTTCGTCTTCCAGAACGCTGCACTCTTCGACTCGCTGAACGTGTTCGAGAACGTCGCCATGGGCATTCCCGAGTCACAGCTGGCCGGGATCGGCAAGGGCGAGCGGGCGTCCCGGGTCTGGCGCGCCCTGGAGCTGGTCAACCTGGAGCCGCTGCACGTGATGGAGAAGCTTCCCGCCGAGCTGTCCGGTGGCATGAAGAAGCGGGTGGGCATCGCGCGCGCCATCGTGGGACGCCCCGACATGCTCCTTTGGGACGAGCCCACCACCGGCCTCGATCCGATCAACACCGCGGCCGTGGAGAGACTCATCACGCGGCTATCGCGCGAGCTGGAGGTCACCTCCCTACTGGTCACGCACGACGTCGAGGGTGGGCTGGAGATCTGCGATCGTGTCGCCATGTTGGACGGCGGCCGGGTCCGATTCTGCGGGACGCCTTCGGAGTTCCGCGCTTCGCGGGATCCCGTGGTGCAGGCATTCATCGACCGCGCCGCCGCAGAAGCGGCGCTCGATATGGTTCCGGAGACCTATGACTGAGACGCCGAAGGCCGGAGGTCGTCGCCGCCCGACCGACGAGGAGATTCTGAGCGCGGTGCCGAAGGGGACGAAGGGGCACGAAGTCCGGGTCGGGATCTTCGTCATGCTCGGGATCCTCTCCTTCGTCTTCGTGCTCTTCTGGCTGACTGACCCGGCCACCCTGCGCGGACGCTACATCCTGGTGACGGAAGTGGAGCACGCCGGCGGAATCCGTCGGGGCGACCCCATCCAGATGCGTGGCGTCAACGTGGGCCGCATTCGGGGCTTCGAGATGCGGGACGACGGTCGGGTCGCCATCAGCCTCGAGATGGAGGGCCGTTGGCGGATCCCCGTGGACTCGCGGACGCAGATGGGTGCGAGCGGGATCTTCGGCGGCCGGACGATGGAGATCGTCGCGGGCGCCTCGCCGAATTTTCTCCAACCCTGGGACACGCTTCCCGGAGGCGAGGGCGGCGCCGGCGGTCTGATGGATTCTGCGACCGAGATCGGAGACGAGGCCACCGCGGTGCTCGGACGGCTCCAGACACTCCTCGACCAGGGGACGGTCGATGCCGTCAAGGGGAGTGCCGGCGAGCTCGAGCGGCTGCTCACCGAGCTGGCGGGGATGACCCGGGAGCAGCGAGGCACCCTCCAGAGGCTCACCGAGAGCCTGGCGGGGACTGCCGAAGGTCTGAAGGGAGTGGGACCGGACGCCGCCCGTGCGATCGTGCGAGCCGACTCTGCGATGGCCGCTCTCGCCGAGACGACCCAGAACCTGGACTCTGCGGCGTCCGCGCTACGCTCCCTCCTGGAGCGCATGGACCGCGGCGAGGGGACGCTGGGGCGGCTGGCGCAGGATGACGCACTCTACGTGAACCTCAGCCGCGCCGCCGAGAGCCTGGCGTCACTGGTGGCCGACGTCCAGGCGAACCCCCGCAAGTACATCAATGTCTCGATCTTCTGACGCTGCCGATGTGTCCCCTCTCGGGGACGGATGCGTCCCGAAGGGGACACGGTGGGCCGGTTTGAGACCCGCATATCCGCGCACCGTCCGGGGGTTCCCCCTGGCATGACGCTTGCGCTTTCCTCGGGGCTGGAGGGCACCACCCCCCGGACGCAGGAGGTCCAGTGACGCGATCGGAACGTACGCTCCGACGAGGCCTGGGATTCTTCGCTCTGGCGTGGTTGATCGGCGCCGCTCCGTCCGCCGCGCAGGACTTTCTCTTCCGCGACCCGCGCGCGACGCTCGGCCTCCGCTTCGGCTACGCTCTTCCCACCGCATCGAGCGAGATCTTCGACTTCACACGAGAGCAGCTCACCGTCAATCGGAGCGATTTCAACGCCGCGGTGTGGGGCGGGGAGCTGGCGATCCGGGTTGCCCCCCGGATCGACGTCGCGCTCTCGTTTTCGTCCACATCGTCGAGCACGCCGTCGGAGTTCCGGGATTGGGTCGACGACCGCGACCTGCCGATCGAGCAGGAGACGCGGCTCGTCCGCCGCCCGCTGACCCTCGCGGTCAAAGCGTTTCTCCGCGACCGCGGCCGCTCGGTGGGGCGCTTCGCGTGGATCCCGGAGCGCTGGGCCCCCTACGTGGGTGCCGGCGTGGGCTACACGTGGTATACCTTTGAACAGACGGGCGACTTCATCGATTTCGAGACGCTCGACATCTTCAAAGACCATTTCGAGGCCACGGGCCGCACGCCGACGGTGCATCTGCTGGCGGGCGCAGAGTGGTCGCTGGGGCCCAGTCTGCTGTTGACGGGCGAGGGACGGTACGCGTGGGCGCGGGCGGACATGGGTGGGGACTTCGTAGACTTCGATCGCATGGACCTGTCGGGCTTCGAAGCCACGGCCGGCATCGCGATCCGCTTCTGAACGGAGGAGGCAACATGGCAACCGGAGCGAGGTTCATGGCCACTGCGGTGCTCGCCGCCGCCCTTTCGC
>QJYK01000015.1 GCA_003248075.1 Gemmatimonadota bacterium
CTCCAGGCCGGTTCCGGCCACGAATGTGAACTGCTCGGAGGTGGCTTTGTAGCTGGGTAGGTACCGGATGTCGTCCAGCACGACGTTGACCCCGCCCCGGTCGAAGCGCCCCTGCACCAGCCCCCCTCCCAGCTCGCCGAAGGCCCGGACGGAAAAGGGGCCTAGCACCAGGCTGCCGCCGAGCCCTGCCGTCACGGCGTTGACCACGACCTCGCAGGGCGAGCGAGCGGCCAGGAACGGGTCGGGCTCGTCCCTCGCGGGACAGCCGCTGAGACTGCCGGGCGCCAGGCGCATGAACCCGGCATGGACGCTCACGGGGTGCCGAAGCACGTAGCTGAGTGTGAGCCGCGTCGAGGGGAAGCGGTCTCCCGGCGACGCGGTCGGGTAGAGCCCGGTGACGGAGATCCCCGTGCGGTACCCCGCCCGCGGGATGCGCGGACGGCGGAGCGACACGGGCACGCCCCAGGTCCGGGCCTGCTCCACCACGTAGTCCATCGGAATGGCTCGCGCCCGCGGCGGGTCCGACTGTGTCACGATCCCGACGACCTCCCACCAGCGGTCGAAGAGGGCGCCACCCGAGCTGCCCCGCTTGACGAAGTCCGACTGGAAGAGGATTTCGACGGGCGTGGCGGTCAGGACGCGGTCCGCAGGGGTCGGCCCGGTCCAGCACACCTCGTCGGGACAACCGATCGGGGAGACCGGAGCCTCCTGGTCGATCCGGCCCGGATCTCCCAAGCGATCGAGGGACGCCCGATACGCGTCGATGGACGCGGATCTCGGGAGCGCGATCACCGCCAGGTCCAGCGCGTTCCCCTCCTCGGGTCGTGCCACGACCTCGGCCTGGATCGTGTCCGTGCGGGCTGCCTCGAAGCGAGCCAGGATCCGGTCGGCACCCTCGACCACGTGCAGGGCGGTGGCGACGTAGACCCGTGTCGCGTCCTCCCCGATGACGACTCCCGCGCCGATCTGCGGGAGCGACCGGCCCGGCTGATAGCTGAGGAGGGCCACCACCAGGGGCCGGGCCACCTCGGGTACATTGGAGATGCTCTCGGCGTCCCGGCCCGGCTCCTGGGCGGCCGCGGAGAAGCGACAGGCGCCGGCGAGGACCGATAGCAGGAGCAGCGATCGACCGATGCCGGCGCGGATCGTATGAGCGACGCCGCGTCTCATATCGAGCGCCTCCAGAGCCGCAGGTTGAGGGTCGTGAGAACGGCCAAGCCCAGCAATCCCGCCCCCAGCACCAGCCACCGGAGGACGCCGTCCAGGGAGGCCAGACGCGACGGCATCATCGGGTTCACCTCTCCGCCCGATCCCGTGGCGAGCCCCGTCACCCGACCATCCGCGTTGAGCGTGACGCGGCCGTCGCCGAGGGTGAGCCGCAGGATCTCCCCGTCGAAGGACGCGAAGCGCAGCGCTTCGCCCTCCGACAGCTCGAGAGGCTCCCGCAGCCAGTCGGCCGAAAGCGTACCGGAGCGGATCGTGGAGATCCGGTTCAGCTCCGTGCCCTGCAGCCCGACGTCCTGGTCGACCCGGTACAGGCGCAGCCCCGAGACCGGGAGGTTCTCGACCAGGGCGAGGGTGTCCGCGACGGGGTCGAACTCGAGCGTCACGCCGCCGGGATCGGGGTGCAGGACCACTCGAACGGGTGCGAAGAAGTCGAGCGTGTTCTCCGCCTCTACGTGTACCGCCACCCGCCCCTGGATGTCCACGCCCAGATCCCCCGCGGCGCCGTGGATCACCATCTGATTACGATCCACCAGACGCTGCAGCTCCACCTGCGCGCCAGGCAGCAGGCGCAGCGAGCTCAAGCTCACCGTGGCTGAGGCATCGACGGGTTCGACAAAGAAGAGCGGGTCGTCCTCGAATCGGCCGGGAGGCCCGCCCCCAGGCGAGGGCACCTCCACACTCTCGAGGTCGAACGCTGCGATCTCCCGCACGGGCAGGTCCTCGAAGACCAGGATCGCATCCGCGGCATCGCGTGCCCCGCTGGGCACCGCTCCGCCGGCGACGCCATCGCCTCCCGCCCCGGTCTGTGCCGCGGGAACCGTGAACCGGACGCCCGTGAGCTCCATGTTCCGCAGGCGCAGGCTCGCGCTCGAGGCCGGACGCGTCACTCCGATGCCGAACACGCCTGCGAAGACCACGACTGCCGAGGCCGCCCCGGCCCTACGCCCAAGGAGTTTGCGACGAGCGGACATTCGGCGGCGCTCCCGCTCCGCAGCCTCGGCCGCGCGACCCGAGGCGTCCGGCGAGGCCTCCACGGTCTCCTTGACCCGGCCGACCAGCTGCCGGAACTCCTCGCTTTCGTGCGACCCGTTCCACCCGACGAGCCGCGCGCCCTGAACGTGCTCGAACTCGAAGGGGATCTCGACGTCATCGATGAGCACCGGGATCAGGATTCGGCGAGACTCGCCCCGCCGGGCCTCCTTGTGCACCCATTCCGACGTCGACGACAGATCCGACCAGACCACCACCACGACCCGGCAGCTGTCGATGGCCTCCTCGATCACCTGTGCCCAGGTGCTCCCGGGCGGGATGGTCCGGTCCCACCAGACCGAGAACCCCTCCCTCTCCAGAGCCCTCACCAGGACGCGAACGCGCTCGACGTCCTGCTTCTTGTAGCTGACGAAGATGTCGTTCATGCGGGCGACCGCGAGGCAGGCAAGTCGAAGAGCCGGCAGCGACCCACTGGCGGATCAGCCCACATAGATCCAGAGGGGATCCATGGTGACGGGTCCGCCACTTCCTCGGGTGGCGCTCACCTGGACGAAGTAGTACCCCGGCTCGATCATGCCAGGCAGCGTGATGCGGATGGGTCGCTGTGTGGGATAGATCCTCTGGCCCAGGGCTTCACCCTCCTTGAGATACGTCGATTCGGGTTGCGCTCCCGCGGAGGCGACCTTCGCCAGGGTCAGGTAGACCTCTTCCAGCCTCACGTTCGGAACGATCACCAGCTCGTAGGCCCGCTCGGACTGGGTGGCCGCCAGGGCACCCTGCGTTACGCGGAGCGGGAGGAGGATCTCGTGCGGCTCCCCACCGACCTCGCGGGACGTCCAACCCAGGACCCCGATGTCGTCCCGGTGGATTTCCTGAGCGGCCAGGAAGTCGGTCGACCAGGACCATTCGCCCGAGCCGCCACTCCGTTCCGCGTCCATGCGGTAATAGAGATCGCGGCGGATGCCATGCGCGCGCAGGTGCACCGGCGCCCCTTCCGGTGCGCTCCACCGCAGCTGCAGGGGCGTCGTGTTCGTGAGATCGTAGTCCTGGAAGACCTCGGTGAGGGATGCCACCCAGAGCGTGGTCGCCGCGACGTCGGTCGCGTAGAGCCCTTCGCAGTGGTCACCGCGGGACTGATAGCCGAGAATCCCACCCCTGGAGTTGCGCTCCACGTCCGCATCGCATCCGCCGGCTTGCGCGAGCCCGTGACCCGGGAGCGCGAGCAGCCCGAGCACCGTGAGCATCGGCCGCCACGACGGAAAGTAGGTACCTGAAGCGCTCATTCGGAGTCTCGTTCCGGAGGAGTGTCACGGGCCAGGATCTGCCGAGAGCGAACTCGAGATCGAAGTCGAACATTCGCCCCACGTCGACCACGTGCAAGCCGCGGCGAACGGAGGCCATCCCGCGCGACGAGTCGGCGAACCCGTCATTCCGGGTCGATTCTGGCCCCTTCGGTATGGCCCGTCTACTTTCTTCCCGCCGTCCGCGGGGGCGTCCAACCCGACCCCGCGCGCCGTTCCCGCAGGGGGGAGACGGACGAGATCTCCCACAACGGCAACGGACGACGCATCCACCGGTCCGGTCGCCTGTCGGTCGTGACCCCGAACGCTGGAGGTTCCGAGTGCATCGACACTGGCCACGCCAAGGTCCCCGAATCGCATCGACGCTGCTGCTGTCCGCGACGCTGATCGTCGCGCCCGCGCCGTCCCATGCACAGCAGTCGCCCTCGATGCGGCTCGGCGCCACGCTGACCTCGAGCCACCGCGTCATTCCCAACGTCACGTACATGCGCGCGAGCGGGTACGACGCGCAGATGGACGTCTACGTGTCGAGGGCGAGCACGCCCGCGCCCACGTTGGTCTATATCCATGGCGGCGGATGGGTGGGCGGCACGAAGGAAGGCTACACGCTCCAGGTGATGCCCTACCTCGCCATGGGCTGGACGGTGGCCAACGTGGAATACCGGATGGCCAGGAATGCCCTTGCGCCCGCGGCCGTCGAGGACACGCGCTGCGCCCTGCGCTGGGTGTTGGACCACGCCAGCGATTACAACGTCGATACCTCCCGCGTCGTGCTGACCGGACATTCTGCGGGCGGACATCTGTCGTTGATCACCGGCATGCTTCCCGTGTCCGCCGGCCTCGACCGTCAATGCGTCGGCACGAGCGAGGTCCACGTGGCGGCGATCGTCAACTGGTTTGGCATCACGGATGTCGGGGACCTGCTGGACGGCCCGAACATGAAGGGCTATGCCGTGATGTGGCTCGGATCGATGACGGACAGAGACGCCGTCGCGAACCGGGTGTCGCCCCTCGAGTACGTGCGCGCCGGGCTGCCCCCGATCATCACGATCCACGGTGACGCCGATCCCACCGTTCCCTACACGCACGCCACGCGACTTCGTGACGCCCTCAATGCGGCCGGGGTCCCCAACGAGCTGGTGACGATTCCGGGTGGCAGGCACGGCGGATTCGGTGCCGAGCAGGACGCGCGGGCCTACACCGCCATCGAGGCGTTCCTCACGCGACACGGGATCATCCGGCCGTCGACGTAGGGCGACGCACCGACCTCCCGCCATCGATGACTCCGATCGCACGGCGCACGTCCCGTGACTGAGGCGAGCGCGCGACTGACTGCGGCCCTGGCCGACCGCTACCGCGTCGAGCGCGAGCTCGGCGCGGGTGGGATGGCCACCGTCTATCTGGCGGAAGACCTCAAGCACGACCGCAAGGTCGCCATCAAGGTGCTCCGGCCCGAGCTCGCCGCCGTGCTGGGCGCCGAGCGCTTCGTGCAGGAGATCAAAACCACCGCGCAGCTGCAGCACCCGCACATCCTGCCGCTGCACGACTCGGGCACCGCCGACGGCTTCCTGTTCTACGTCATGCCCTACATCGAGGGCGAGACGCTGCGCGACAAGCTGAACCGCGAGACGCACCTCGGTATCGAGGAGGCGGTGCGGATCACGACCGAGGTGGCCGACGCGCTGGACTACGCGCACCGCTCCGGCGTGATCCACCGGGACATCAAGCCCGAGAACATCCTGCTCCACGACGGGCGGCCCATGGTGGCGGACTTCGGCATTGCGCTGGCGGTGAGCGCGGCGGCGGGCGGGCGGATGACGGAGACGGGCATGTCGTTAGGAACGCCGCACTACATGAGTCCGGAGCAGGCGACGGCCGACAAGGACATTACGGCGCGCAGCGATGTGTATTCGCTCGCCAGCGTGCTGTACGAGATGCTCGCCGGGCAGCCGCCGCACCTCGGTGGTAGCGCGCAGCAGATCATCATGAAGATCATCGCCGAGCCGGTGCGGCCGGTGAGGGCGCTGAGGAAGAACGTGCCGCTGCACGTCGGCGATGCGCTGGCCACGGCACTCGAGAAGCTTCCGGCCGATCGTTTTGCCACGGCCCGGGAGTTCGCCGCGGCGCTGACGTCGAGCACGTATTCACGCGAACCGGCGACTGCCGGAGCAGTGGCGCCGGGGAGGCCGGATTGGCGGACCAGGGCAGCGGTGCCGGCCCTCGTGGCGGCGACCTTTCTCCTCATCGCACTCGTGGCGTCCGCGCTCCGGCCGAAGCCCACACCCATGGTGGGTCGGTTCGACGTTGCCTGGCCCGGATTCGCTGCAACTCCGAACATCGGGGTGGCGGTGTCGCGGGACGGGGCACGGTTGGTCACGGTGCGCTCCGCCCTGGGGAGGACCAGTCTCGCCCTTCGCCGCCGCGATCAACTCGGGGACGTTGAGCTGCCGGGAACGGATGGCGCGGAGAACCCCGCATTCTCGCCCGATGGGAGCCGCGTCGTCTTCATGCAACCAGGGACAGCGCTCCACATCGTGGATCTCGCCGGCGGGCCTCCCACGCTCCTCACCGACACCCTCGTCGGTGGCCCAGGGGTCGCGTGGGGCTCGGATAGCTACGTGTACTATGACGGTCTTGGAGTACGTGGGCTGATGCGTGTTCCGGAGTCGGGCGGAACCGCGGAGGAAATCTCCGCGCTCGACTCGAGCACGGGCGAGCTGCAGCACGTCTGGCCGGATCCCCTGCCGAACGGTCGCGGCGTGATCATGGTCATCAATAGAGGTGGACCCGGTGCCGGCGCGACCGAATACGACGGCATCGCGGTGCTCGATCTCGAGACCCGACGGCATCGTGAATTGTTCGCCGGGGTGTACGCCCGGTACTCGCCGAGCGGACACCTGCTCTTCGTCACGCACGACGGGAAGTTGATGGGCGTCCCGTTCGACCAGCGCCGGCTGGAGCCCACGGGTACGCCGGTTGTGCTCGCGGAGGGATTGTCGGTCAGGCCGGGGATGGGTGCGGTCGACCTGGCGATGACCGACGACGGCACCCTGTGGTACACCACCGGCGGCCGCGGGGAGCAGGAACTGGCGTGGGTCACCCGGGATGGAACCGTCACGCCGTTTCCCCATCGGGTTTCCACCACGATCAACCCGAGGATCAGTGTTTCTCCGGATGGCGAGCGCCTCGCCTACTCCGCGCCGTCCCAGGGGGGCAGCTACATAGGGGTCCTCGACGTCGCGCGGGGGACGGAGGATCGTCTCACCTTTGACCAATCGTTTGTCTACGCTGCCTGGAATCCCGACGGCAAGTCGCTGGTACTCGAGTCGACGGACCTGGGCCTCTACACCGTCGCGGCCGACGGAAGCTCGGTTCCCGAGCGCGTCCCGGGAACAACGGCATCACGGGCGGTGGAGCCCAGCTGGACTGGCGATGGCGCGGGGATCGTATTCACGCTCCTGACTGGTAATCAATCCGACGTGGCGTGGATTCGACCGGCAGTCGATAGTGCGCCGACCGTCCTTGTGTTGAGCCAAGCGGACGAACGGCTCGCATCGACGTCGCCCAATGGCGAATGGCTTCTCTTTGTGCAGAGTGCGGGACTCTTCGGGAATCCCGGCGTGTTCGTGCGACCCTTCATGAATGCGATGTCGAGCCTCCGTCAGGTGGCGGACGCTGGCGTCTCGCCAGCTTGGTCTCACGATGGCCGCGAGATCTACTACCGGCGGTCCGCGCCGACCGGGCCGGGCTCAGGACTCGGAGAGCGAAGCGGTGGTGAAGAACAGATCGTTGCGGTGCCCGTCATCGACGGATCGGGCTTCACGACCGGAACCGAGCGAGTGGTCCTCACGCAAGAAGGGCTGCTGGGGTATGACGTTGCTCGAGACGGCCGTCTCGCCATCCTGCGAAATCGCGGAGGGGCGGCCGAGCCGCGGCTCATCATGGTGGAGCATTTCGACGTGGTATTGAAGGAGAAGTTCGGCAGATGAGCCGCCAGCCCACCGCCGGCCGGCGTCAGCGATTACGCGATTCCTTTGAACCAGCGGTGTCGTGTGTCTGAACCCCTGGACCGCCTGAAGGCGGCCCTGGCCGACCGCTACCGGGTCGAGCGCGAGCTCGGCGCGGGCGGGATGGCCACGGTCTATCTGGCGGAAGACCTCAAGCACGACCGCAAGGTCGCCATCAAGGTCCTCCGGCCGGAGCTCGCCGCCGTGCTGGGCGCCGAGCGCTTCGTGCAGGAGATCAAGACCACCGCCCAGCTGCAGCACCCGCACATCCTGCCACTGCACGACTCCGGCACGGCCGACGGGTTCCTGTTCTACGTCATGCCCTACATCGAGGGCGAAACGCTCCGCGACAAGCTCGACCGAGAGACGCAGCTCGGAATCGACGAGGCCGTGCGCATCGCGCGCGAAGTCGCCGACGCGCTGGACTACGCGCACCGCTCCGGCGTGATCCACCGGGACATCAAGCCCGAGAACATCCTGCTCCACGACGGCCGCCCGATGGTGGCCGACTTCGGCATCGCGCTGGCCGTCAGTGCCGCAGCCGGCGGACGGCTGACCGAGACCGGCACGAGCGTCGGCACGCCGCACTACATGGCGCCGGAGCAGGCGACGGGGGACAAGCAGATCACGGGCCGGGCGGACATCTACTCGCTGGCGAGCGTGCTGTACGAGACGCTGACGGGCAGCCCTCCGCACGTCGGATCGTCGGCGCAGCAGGTGATCATGAAGATCATCGCGGACACGCCGCGCCCGGTGAGCGAGCTGAGGAAGTCGGTGCCGCCGAACGTGGCCGCGGCGGTCATGATGGCGCTGGAGAAGCTGCCGGCGGACCGCTTCGAGAGCGCGAAGGCCTTCGCGGACGCCCTCGCGAATCCGGCGTTCGTCACGGCGACCTTATCCGGATCCTCCGCTGCGCGGGCGGCCGGGCGTCCCTGGTGGCGCGATCCCCGGATCGTCGCCGCGGCCGCGGTGGGGCTCGCCGTCGGCGCCTGGATGGCGTCGACCCTCGCCCGGTCCGCGCGTGCCATTCCCATGGAATACGACGTCGGGCTTCCGGACACGGCGAGCATGACGACGGCGTCCCAGAACGCCGGCTTCGCCGTCTCGCCCGCCGGAGACTTCGTGGTGTACGAGACGGTGCGGCAGGGCCGGAGCGAGCTCTGGTATCGCTCCTTGCTCGACGCCACCGTGCGGCGGATCCCCGGCACCGATGACGGATCCCAGCCGGTGATCTCGCCCGACGGCGGCCGCATCGCGTTCTTCCGGCTGGCAGAGGGCGGGTGGACCGTCGAGGTCATGCCCCTCGAGGGCGGCACCGCGACCACGATCGGCCGTGGCGCCGGAGTCCTGCGGAGTCTGCTCTGGCCCGCCGGAGGGCGACTCCTGGTCATCCAGGACGACGGCAAGGTGGCCCGCTGGCTCGATCCGGAGCGGGGACCGGTCTCGACGGTCCCGGTTCCGTACTGCCAGGACCCGGCGCTGATTCCGGGCGGAGACGGCCTGCTCTGTGGCGGAGGAGCGGCCAAATGGGGCTACCGGGTTCCGGTCGGGGACGCCGCCGGGGCCGCGTCGGCCGACGTGCCCGCCTACTCTTTCGAGCGGCGGTTCTGGCGTGCGGAAGACAACGCTCCGCTGTTCGGTTCGTCGTTCCGGGTCGTGGAAGGGCGTTACCTGACGTACGTCTCCATCGGCGGTGATCTGCTCGCGGCGCCGGTTGACCTCGAGGTCGGTCGGGTGGGTCGAGCCGTGCGGATGGCCAGTGGACTCGGACTTGCCGCTTTCACCGGGACGGCGACCTATGTCGTCGCCGGGTCCGGTGCCCTGGTGTACGCAGCGGGGGACAATCGCTCGGTGGGGTATCTGGTTCACCTCAGCGAAGCCGGAACCGACACGCTGTCCGTCGGCCGGGACGCCTTCCTCACGTTCGAGTACAGCCCCGACGGGCGCCGCCTCGCCGCCGTGGTCGAGGGGCTCGAAGGCCAGGAGCTCAGGATCTACGACTTGCCGTCCGGCCGGTACCTGACATGGCTTCGGCGGCCGGCCATCACGCACCCGGTTTGGAGTCCACAGGGCGACCGGCTGGCGT
>QJYK01000084.1 GCA_003248075.1 Gemmatimonadota bacterium
AAGCTACCGTGTCTGGCAGACGGAGCCGGGATCGTCCAGGACAGTCCTGTTCCTGAAGGGGGCAGTGCAGCCAGGACCCGTCGCGCAGCTCGACGTGCCGGACCGGAACGTCGCCTACGTCGCTCGGGTTCTCGATGCGTCCGCGGGAGCCGGGGGGGCCTACGAGCGGCAGTCGCCCTCGGACTTCGGCGTGGAGCTACGGCGGTAGTCAGGGCCTCGCGCAGCTCCGCGCGGCGGTCGAAGGGCCCGGACACACACGGATCAGCGCCCGCGCACCGGCTCCCGGCCCACACATCCCGGCATCAAGAAGGCCCCGATACGGGTCGAGTAGGTCTCCGCGCCCTGCTTGTAATAATCACCCACGTACCAGATCGTGCAGTCGTCCACCGGGTCCACGGCCGTCTGGGTGTAGTCCTCCCAGCGCAGCGTGTTGGTTTGCGCCGCCTCGCCCTCCACGAGCACGGTCTCGCGTAGGGTGAGCGTGCCCAGAGGGTCGCCAGCGAGTCGACCCGCGAAACGCTGACCGGCATAGTGGGGGGTCCCTCCGAAGGAGTATCCGATGCCGATGTTGCCCACCCGGTCGATCGCCGGACTGGCCATCCACCGGTAGGAGGAGTCGGGTGCATACGTGCCTTGCTGCCGGAGACGAACGGAGCGGTCGGCGTCCACGCCGAACTCGTACCAGCGAACGCCGCCGGCCCCGGCCTCCGTGACCACCGAATGCACGGCCACGAGTGACTCCCGTCCGTCGATGTTCCGATACACCAGCCGGGCCATGAGCTTGTCGCCCTGTGCATCCAGGTGACGATCCGTTCCCGGCTGCCTCACGCAGTTCGTGAGCTGCCCGTCGCAAAGATATTGGTAGGGGGCTACCTGGACCTTCTCGGGACCCGCAAGGGTCGAGGTCGTCGGATCCGTCCAGTCCACGTGGAAGCGCCACACGTAGATGCCGTCGTCGTCGAAATCGCCCCGGAGCTGGGTGCCGCCGGTGGCCATCACGATGTTCGGTGCCCCCGAAGGCGGGAGCACCTTGCCGTCCAGGTCTGCGTTGTTCAGGAACCCCACGTCATCGAGGACCATGCACTGCTCGGCCGCGGGTCTGCCGGCCAGCATGGCCGCCCGGTCCACCACACACGTGTGCTTCTGGACGACGTCGTCGCCGGTGCTGGTGGGATTGTAGTAGCCGTCCGGCCAGACGGCGGGACGGGGGTAGTCCGGGAAGAGCGGCCGCAAGAACTCGTAGCGATGGTAGGAGCCCATCGGGTCCGGCCCGGTGCTGACGGCGTAGCACATCGACCATGGACCGGACTCCGCAGGCGCACGCGGGGGCGGTCCGCCGGCTGCAGGGGTGTCGGACGGCTCGTACGGAGGCGGTACGAACAGCGGTGCCGCAGGCCCCGGTTGCCCCGGGACGCCGGAAGGGCTCAGGTACGCCTGTGCCCGTGCCTGCCATACCTCGGGCTGATCCGGTCGCTCCGGAGCGCGGCGGAAGACGGGCATCACGATGAGCCAGCGGTCGGCCAGTTGATCGTATCGGACCACGGCGTCCCCGTTGTTTCGATCCTCGCAGGCTCCGCCGAAGCCATGGAATACCGTATTCGTCGGCACCGCTCCATAAAGCACACGGCCGGTCGTGTCGAAGCGCTCTCCCTTCTTGGTGAAGATGGCCAGCCGGGAATTGACGGTCTGGACGATGTGGTCCGGCCCCACCGCGAGGCTGTTGTCCGACGGGTTGCGGCCCAGCGAGGGACCGTGGGGACCCTCGAAGCCCACGCCCAGCCCGTCGAAGCTGGCCACCAGTTCGGCCGCAGGACGCTCCCCTCGGACCGTCTGCTCCACCGATGCGGCCGTGACGAAGGGCTCACCCTCCTCCGGGGCGCTGCACGCCCAGAGGGCGGTCAGGAGCATCCCGAGTCGGCACGGGGCAGGAGCAATCCTCACGGGGCCATTCCACGGCTCATGGTACGGTGCACATCCCTCCACCCGAGTCCCTGAAGGTCCTGCCCCGGATCGGGACGAACTCCCAGGAATACGAGCGCTCCTTGAGGATGAGCTTGAGGACCCCGAACGCGTTCCGGCTGTCGTTCTGGAGCTCGCTCATGGGATGGACCTCGCTGGGGGTGCCCACGCTCCGACCTCCGGTGCCGACGATGAACTGGCGCATGCCGCCGACCGGGTCCCGGGTCCCGGCCGGGTCCAGGAGCGCGAAGCGCTCGTACCAGTGTCGGTGGCCGTTGACCACCACCTCGGCGCCGTACTCGTGGAGCGCGTTCCACACCGGACGGACGAAGGGCTCCACGAAGGCGCAGTCGTTCCGTTCCGCCTCGCTGGCCGAGCAGGAGGAGAAGAGCGGGTGGTGGAAGACCGCGATGATGCATGCCTTCGAGTTGGCGGCCAGGTCCGCCCGGAGCCATTGCTCCTGGGGGGAGCCTGCGGCGGCCGAGACGAACGTCTCATTGCTGTTGAGCATCAAGACGTGCCAGTCACCGAGATCGAAGCTGTAATACCCCAGCCCCCGGGGCCCGACGCGAGCACCGAAGTAGTCGAAGGTGGCGTCCGCGTTCCCGAGGTCGTAGTCGTGATTCCCGATCACCGCCCAGGTCCGACTCTTGAAGCGGCCCCAGGTCGGCTGGTAGCAGTTGGCGTAGTCTTGGGCCGATCCGGTCGGATAGACGTTATCGCCGGCTGCGAACACGCTGGCGTCGGGATAGAGCCGGAGCAATGAATCGATGACGATGGCGGTCTCGTCATCTCCGGGCCCGCCACAGTACGCGATGTCTCCGGCGCCGATGAAGACCTCCCCATCGACCACACCGGGCGTCACCCCCGGGTTGGAATCACACGCCCACAGCGTCAGAGCCGCGATGAGCGCACACCCGGCTCGCCGCCCCGAGAAAACGTCCAGCAAATCCTCCCTCCCGGGCGATTCAGCCGGCTGCCGTGAACAAGGGGCCGTCCAACGCCTCATCGCGTCGTCATGACCCCGCGTTCGGCGCCCCGATGTAACCTACCCGCAACGACGCAGGCGGTACAACGGTGGGCCGTGTACCCGAAGGCACTCCCTCGATCGGCAGCCGGAACGAACGGCCCAGGTCGGACACGCGAGCAGGCCCCACGCTTTCCTCGCCACCCCCGGGATCTCCGGCCGGATCCACCGACTCGGGCAGCACGTTGCGCTGGTACTCGCCCTCGTAGTTCCCTGGGGGGTCGTAGGTGCATACCCAGACTTGTGCGCTGTCCGCACCGAACGCCCGCCCGCATCCGACGGACGTGCTCTCCCTCCACACGACCTGCGTGAAGTGGCCGCACCCCTCCGACGAGGGCGCCGAACAGGCTCCGGTGGCGAAGTCGTACCAGCGGACCTCGCCGCCCCAACTGTCCACCACCTCTGCCGGAGTCAGGTCCCGTCGCGCCTGCCTACTGCCGTCCGACCAGCGGAGCGCGCTGCTCCAGTAGAGGTTTTCGCCCCAGTCGCCGTAGCCCAGCTCGCGCGCCTCCGGAATCGCGCCACCGCCATCGTCCGAATGGAGCAACCGACCGGGATACCGCCTCACGAGCAGCTCGGCCCAGGATTGGGCGTAACGCGCCAGCTCCGGGGACCAGCGCAGCGGCTCCGCCTGGTGCCGGGCCCTCCACTCGTTGTGGGCCTCGAGCACCAGCTTGGCCTGATCGGGGAGCAGTTGTGCCCCGGCGCCCGGACCGGCCACCGCCGCCAGCAGCGCCGAGCACGCGGCCGACGAAATCCATGGACGTCTCATGTCGGGTCCCCCATGTCGCCGACAGTCCCCCGAGCCTCGTGATCAGGCCGATGGGCGTACCAAGGTCGGCTTCAAGATGTGCTGCACGATCCGCGCCGCATCCTCCGGAACGCCGCAGGAGATTGCCACTGCTGCGCTTGGCCAGCTGCTCGAGCCCCGCGAAGCACGGTTGCGTCGGTGTCCGGCCGTCAATCTCGTCGGCCGCGGCGCGCGCCACGAAGGACTTGCCCAGGTGTCCCGTGCCTCCGGTCACCAGGATCCTCATTCAGAGGCAGTCCTCTTCGCGGTGGATGGAGCGGGGTTCGCGGACCCGTCCGACCCCTGTCCGGGATCAGCTTGGAGCCGGCCCCCCAACGGAGCAAGTCGGGTCGCCGCCCGCCTTGCCGTCCGCGAGCCGTTCCGCGCATTGTGCGGGCGCCACGGAAGTCGGGGCGGACCGGCGACCCCCCCACGCAGCCCTCGACATGGAAGGTGTTGTCATGCGCCTCTCGGAAACGGTTCTCGCGACCCTGCTCGCCGTCACCCTCGGCGCCTGCTCGCAGCCGGAGATCGACCCGGTTACCGGCGACGCCATCGTCGTCGAGGAGAGCCCGGGCTTCTTCGACATGGCGGCCATCGGGCCCGACTCGGCGGTCCACCTGGCGAAGGTCGCAGTGCCCGGGAAGATCACGAAGGCCGTGCTCGAGCGGGAAGGGGGCGTGTTGCTCTACTCCTTCGACATCGAGGTCGAGGGCGAGTCGGGCATCACCGAGGTCCACGTGGACGCCGCTACGGGGAACATCCTGTCCAGCGTGCACGAGGGCGACTGATCCCTTCCTCGCCGGATCTCCTCGGGGTGTCACCCCGGACCCGGCCGTGTCCCCTGGAGTCGGTTCCGCCAGATCCCATACGCGGGCAGCCCCAGGGCCAGGAGTCCGAAGCCCATGGCCGAACGCGTGGGATAGCTCCATAGCACGCTTCCCACGATGAGCAGGGCAACCGCCAGAAAGAGCCCCGGGACCACCGGATAGCCCGGCGTGGCGAAGGTGCCCGCGGGCCGCGCCTCCAGGGGGATCTTCCGGCGGAACACGAAGAGGCTGGCTGCCGCGAGGCTGAAAAAGGTCCAGTCCGCGGTGGTGACGTAGTCCACCAGGGTCGCATACGTCCCCGACAGGACCAGCACGATCGCCCATACGGACTGGATGACGATGGCTGCCGAGGGCGAGGCGAAGCGCGGGTGGAGCCTCGCCACGCGCTCGGGGAAGAGGCCGTCCCTGGCCATGGCATAGTAGACCCGGGTGGGCGCCAGCATGGCCAGGTCCAGGAAGCCGAAGGTGGAGAGTACGATCCCCAGCGTAACCAGGAAGTTACCCGTGGGTCCGAAGAGGGACTCGGCCACGTCCGAGGCCGGCGTCGTCGTGGCGGCCAGCCCCTGGTGTCCGAGGAACTTGAGATACACGAAGTTGATCGAGCCGTAGACGAGAACCACCAGCAGCGTGCCCGAGAGCAGGCTGACCGGAAGGTCTCGCACCGGATTCCTCATCTCCTCGGCGACGTAGTTCGCGTTCTGCCAGCCCCCGTAGGAGAACATGACGGGGACGAGGCCGGCTCCGAAGGCGGCCAGAAGGGCGAGGGGATGAGACGATGCGGAGGCCGACGCTGCTGCGGCGCTGCCGGGCGCGGCCGCGGAATCGGCTCCGGATCCGGCCGACATCAGCAGGCCAGCCGCGATGAGGAGCGCCAGCGGGACCATCTTCACCAGCACGAAGCCGTTCAGCACCCGGCTTCCGGGCTTCACGCCCAGGTAGTTCACCACCGTCATCACAAGGATGCCGAGGATCGCCAGCGGCTCACTCCCCGCGCCCGCCCGTCCCACCAGGCGCAGCGTGTACTCGGCGAAGGTGATGGCGACCGCCGCGATGGCCCCGCTCTCGATCATCAGGAGGAGACCCCACCCGTACAGGAAGCCCACCACGGGATGATAGGCGTCTCGGAGGTACGCGTAGTGGCCCCCCGCCTTGGGCATGAGCGCGCCGAGCTCCGCGAAGGTCAGGGCTCCGGCCAGGGCCACGACCCCTCCGAAGAGCCACGCACCCAACACCAGCCCCGAGGAGCCCAGGCGCTGGGCCACGATGTACGGATTGATGAAGATGCCCGCCCCGATGATCCCGCCCACCACGACCATGGCGGTGTCGAAGCGGCCCAGCTCACGCCGAAAGGACACATGGGCTCCCGGCTGTAGGATCGCGGGAGGATGGCGGACGCGGGTCCACGACGCCAGACGGCGTCGCGCCCGTAGCGCGGTTCCGTCCTTGCCCAAACCACACCACCTATGTAGAGTACCATACAACTATGTAGATTTTCACAATGGGGGCCGGATGGGTGCGACGCGGATCACGTACCAGGGAGCCTGCGTCCTGCAGGCTCTGTCCAGGGGACTGAGCTACGGCTTCGACATCATGGAGCTCACGGGCCTGCCCAGCGGTAGCGTCTACCCGATCCTGCGGAGATTCGAGGAGCACGGCCTGGTGGAGTCCGAGTGGGAGGACGCCCACGAGGCCCACGCCGACCGCCGTCCCCGACGACGACACTACCGCTTGACCCCGACCGGCCGCGCGGAGCTCGCCGCCGCGGGCGAGCGGCTGGCGCTCCACCGGAATCTCTTCCTGGACGGAGGACGCACGGAGGAGGCGACCTCGTGACCCGCGGGCACTCCTGGGCCCATCGGGCCCTGGCGGTGGTCCTGGCGTGGATCTCTCGGATCGTCCCGGCGGGCCGCAGGAGTCGTTGGCTGGAGGAGTGGCGGTCCGAGACCTGGCATGCCTTCGACTCGGGAAAGGCCGCGGCCTGGACCGCGGTGGCGTTCGGTTGGGGGGCGCTCCGGGATGCTCGGGACGTCCGGCGCCGGACCCGGGGACCCGGCTTCGCGGAGACGACCCGGCAGGACCTGCGCCTCGCGATCCGCAGCCTGAGTGCCCGGCCCGACTACACCGCGCTGGTCGTCGCCATCCTGGCCCTGGGCATCGGGGCGAACACCGCCGTCTACTCGCTCGCCCGGGAGGCCCTTTTCGCCGCCCTTCCCTACCCGGACTCCGAGCGTCTGGTGCGGGTGTGGGAGCGGCGGCCGGAGCAGGGCCGCGAGCGGAACGTGGCGTCCTTGCCGGATTTCGTGGATTGGCGGGATCGGTCCACGTCCTTCCAGACGATGACGACGTACCGGGGAAGCTCGCGCAACTTCGCCACGGACGGCCCGCCCCGCCGACTGCTCGGAGCGGAGGTGACGCGGGGCTTCTTCCGGCTCTTCGGTGTCGAGCCGGCGCTGGGCCGAGGCTTCACCCCCGAGGAGTGGTCCGAGCAGGGCGAACCCGTCCTCATCCTCAGCCACAGGCTCTGGCGGGAGGCCTACGCGGCCGACCCCGGGATCATCGGGCGGGGCGTCTCCGTCGACCTGATTCGCCATACGGTGGTGGGGGTCATGCCCCCCGAGTTCGACTACCCCTACGAGGCGGAGTACTGGTTCCCACGGACCGACGACCCCTCCACGGCCGGGCGGGGCAGCCACGGCTTCAACGTCCTGGCCAAGCTGAAGCCCGGCGTCGGGATCCAGGCGGCCGGGGACGAGCTCGATGCCATCGCACGCCGCCTCGAGACGGAGTATCCGGGCACGAATCGGGGCCACTACACTGCGGTGTATCCGCTCCGGGGCGAGATCCTCGGGGACACGGGACCCGTGTTGGTGCTCCTGCTGGGCGCCGTGGGCGTGATTCTGCTGATCGCCTGCGTGAACGTGGCCAACATGACGCTCGTACGATCGGCGGCACGGACGCGCTCCCTGGCCATCCGCGCGAGCATGGGAGCGAGCAGGAGCCGGCTGGTTCGACAGCAGCTCACCGAGAGCCTCCTGCTCGCAAGCGTTGCCGCAGCCGCCTCCGTCTTCGTCGCCGGGTGGGGCCACGCGCTGCTTCGCGGCATGAGCGCGTCGCACGTGCCCTGGGCCGCGCCGCTGCGCCTGGACTTCCGCGTGCTCCTCGTCGCAATGGGCTTGGCCTTCGTGACGGGCACGCTCGTCGGCCTGGCGCCGGCGATCGCCGCCTCGAGACTCGACGTCGGCAGCCACCTGCGGGACGGCTCCCGCACGACCGGGCTCGGTCCGACCGCGCGCCGTTGGCAGGGCGGCCTCGTGGTGACACAGATCGCGCTGGCGCTCGCGCTCCTGGCGAGTGCGGGGCTCCTCGCCCGAAACCTGGCCGCGCTGCTCGACACCGAACTCGGATTCGACACCCGGAACCGGATCGTCGGTGACCTGAGCCTACCTCCGTCGCGGTACTCCGACGCGGGCGCCGTCTGGCAGTTCTACGCGTCTCTCCAGGACCGGGTCGCCGCAGTCCCCGGTGTGACGGACGCGGCGCTGGCCTGGATCCTCCCGATGAGCGGGAGGCAGGTGGGCCGCAACATCTGGCTGGAGGGCCGCCCCCCCCCGGCCAACGGAGACGAATGGAACACACGGCTACGGGCCGTGAGCCGCGGATACTTCGACGTCGTGGCGATGCGTCTCCTTGAAGGGCGGTCCTTTGAGGCGGCCGACGGGCCCGAGGCCCCGGCGGTCGCCTTGATCAACGAGACGCTGCGACACCGGTACTGGCCCGATGGGTCCCCCCTGGGAGCCCGGGTCGCGTTCGGGCCCGACGGGCCATGGATCACCGTCATCGGCGTAGTCAACGATGTCCGGCACGAGGGGCCCCAGCGACCTCCCGACCCGGAGCTCTACCTTACGCTGTCCCAGGAGGCCATCGACGAGGTGAGCCTGGTGGTGCACACGGACGACGGCGCGGTGGTGACGCCCGCGGCGCTCCGCGCCGCCGTCTCGGAGGTCGATCCGGATCAACCCCTGGCGGACATCCGCACGTTCGACGAGGCCGTGGCGGCGTGGCTCGGGGAGCGCCGCGACGTCGCCTCGCTTCTGGGTACCTTCGCCCTCGTCGCGCTCGCACTGGCGGCCTTGGGCGTCTACGGCGTGGTCTCTTACGCGGTGGCCCAGCGGACGTCGGAGTTCGGCCTCCGCATGGCCCTGGGAGGGCGCGGACAGGACGTGCTGCGGGGTGCCATGTCCGGCGGTCTCCGCATGGTGGCCCTGGGCCTGGCTCTGGGCGGCCTGGCATTCCTGCCGGCGTCGCGGTGGCTGCGGCCCATGCTCGACGACGTCCCCGCCACCGATCCCCTCGCGCTGGTCGGTGCCTTTACGATCTTGACTCTGGTGGCGATCCTCGCGGTCCTGGTTCCGGCGATCCGCGCCACGCGGGTCGATCCGGCGGACAGTCTGCGAGCGACCTGAGGAAGGGATCGAGCGCCTAGCGTACCTCCCTGGGCGACAGGGGGAACAGCTCGTGATACGGGAGGACCCGGCCCCTGAACGCCTCCAGGACGGACAGGGTCTCGCGGAGCGCACCGACGTTCTCCGGAGGGACCTCGTGGAAGAACACGTCCACGAAAACGCCTTCGTCCACGGTCCTCTGGAGCAGCGCGCGCAGACGCTCGCGGCCCGCGGCCGTCGTGTAGGGCAGCGAGTCCGCCTCCATCCCGGTTAGGCCGAACGGCGTGGCCGGCATCCAGGACACCAGGCTGTCCCTCGGCCAGAAGGAGCTCGCCGTCGCGGCCCGCGCAGCGCGGTAGTAGCTGGCCGCGGCGCTCCGCTCGCGAGCGCCCCAGTCGTGATACGGGACGATCAGCACGTCAGTGCCACGGAACCCCTGCGCGTCGAGGAACTCCTTGGAGGCGCGGAGCTCGTAATCCAGCTCCTCGTTGGTGAGGTCGGGAAGGTGGGCGTGC
>QJYK01000051.1 GCA_003248075.1 Gemmatimonadota bacterium
CCACCCGCCTCCTGGACCGC
The DNA here is from genome assembly GCA_003248075.1 of Gemmatimonadota bacterium. GTDB lineage: Bacteria > Gemmatimonadota > Gemmatimonadetes > Longimicrobiales > Gaopeijiaceae > SZUA-318. The sequence continues at coordinate 21 of QJYK01000051.1, forward strand.
GAGCGCGATGCCGAAGTCGGCGACCAGGGGCTCGCCGTGCGAGAGGAGGATGTTCGCCGGCTTGATGTCCCGGTGGACGACGCCCCGGTCGTGCGCCGCCTGCAGCGCGGCCGCGACCTGGCGGGCGAGCGCCACAGCCTCCTCGACGGGGAGCTGCTTTTCCCGGTCGATACGGTCCCGGAGGGTCTCCCCCTCCACGAACGGCATGACGAAGTAGAGGAAGCCGTCGGCCTCCCCCGAGTCGTAGAGCTGCAGGATGTGCGGATGCTGCAGGTTCGCCGTCGTGCGGATCTCGGACAGGAAGCGCTCCGCGCCCATGACGGCGGCCAGCTCGGGCCGGAGCACCTTGAGCGCCACCTTGCGGTCGTGGCGCACGTCGTGCGCGAGGTAGACGGTGGCCATCCCGCCGGCGCCGATCGCGCGCTCGATGCGGTAGCGGCCGTCGAGCGCGGCGGCGAGGCGGGAAGGCTGGTCGGACATGGCCGTCCAAGATGAAGGCCGTCCCCCGGTTCGGCCAGGCAGGGGCGGTCCGAGCGGCCGGTCTCAGGCGCGGCCCCGGCGCACGCGCGGGCTGCCGAAACGCGGAGTGAATCGTGTTATCTTCAAGCGGTGCAATCGTTTCCAACTCTGCCCGCCGCCATGGTCGACCGAAGCGCGTATCCCACGAGGACGCTGGAGCGCGGGAGGTCGAGGCCGAGTTCATGATCGTGGGCGCCCACGCGGAGGCCGCGTATTCTCGGCCGAGGGCGACGGATGACCTCGACATCTGGGTGAGGGCCACACCGGAAAACGCCGCCCGCGTCCGGAAGGCCCTGATGGCGTGTCCACCAGGTCACTACCGGGGCGCTCCTCCCATCCTCCGTCGGATCTCCTCCAGCCAGTTCACGACGAGGTAGCCCCGCGGACGCACGACCTCGTCGGCCTCCGCCGCTTCACTCTCGCGGCTCGGCGGCTCGATCGTCCCGACGAAGCCGCCGTCGGGATGCACGTCCCACGTGTGGAGACGGCCGTGCTCACCACCGCGCGCGAAGAGTGCGCGACGGGAGGTGACCGTGGCACCGCCGTCGAACGAGAGAATGGCGGCGTAGACCGAGTCCGGCGATGCGTAGAAGAGTGTCGTCCCATCCGGGCCCCAGCGCGGATCGCTGGCCGTGCCTTCGGAGATCTGCACGGGCAGTCCGGGCTCGGGGAAGGAGCGGAGGTACACCATGCTCGAACCCGACTGGTCGGACACGTACGCCGCCCAGGCACCGTCGCGCGAGACATGCCCGTCCGTTTCGCTCCACTGAGCCTGCAGGTAGGGCACGGGGTTTCCGCCGTCCGCGTCCAGGATATACAGGTCGAACATCGGGCGCTCCGCGCTCGTCTGGGCCTGAACGAGCAACCGTGACCCATCTGGCGCGAAGTCGGTGACCATGGTGCTCGCCCAACCGGTCTCGAGCGTCGTCTGGGGTCCGGTCCCGTCCGAGGCTCCGATCACGGCGGAGAAGGTGGTCCCGCCACCCCCGAGCGCGGCGTAGCTCAACCTCGCGCCGTCGGACGACCACCGCGGACCCATGACGCCAAACATCTGCGAGAACCTCGTGTCTCTGCCGGTGACCATATCGTACAAGCGGACACCCGACCGGTTGGCGTAGGCCACGCTCCTCCCGTCCGGTGAGACCGCTACCTCGCTCAGGGGACCGGGCTCCAGGGGCTCGATCGTGACGCCCCCGGCCATGTCGACCCGTGCGAGGGACCGCTCCTCGGCCGGATCTGGAGGTACGGATCCCCCACGCGCGTACGTCGCCGTCCCCGTCTCGGCGAGGCGCAAGGAATTCATGGCGAGCTGCGGGATCGTGCTCACGGAGTCCATGACCACGACCGCCCGGCCGACGGCGCGTGTGGTCAGGTCGAACGGCGCCGCGACGATCGCCCGGTCGAACCGCCCGTAGATCAGGTGCCCGCTGGCCGCGTACCAGGCATCGAAGCCTCCCTGCACCAACGTCGTCACCGCGCGGGTCTCGAGGTCGAGCAGTCGGACCTCGGCCTCCCGGGTGTCGATCGGCCCGTAGGTGTACACGATCGCGTCGCCCCCCGGGAGCACCCGCGCGAAACGCGCGCTGACGAAGCTCTCGTCGAGCAGCTTCTCGGGCGGATCCTGCTCGCGTTTCCGGTACATTCCGTCGAACGTGCTGTAGTAGAGGTACCCGTCTCGCCCCCAGTCGCTCGGCAGGCCAAAGGGGGAGCCGATGTCCAGCTCCTCGGGGGAGCCACCGTCGACGCTGACCCGGAACACGCCACCATCGTTCCCCGAGTACGCGATCACAGCGCCGTCCGGCGAGAAGACCGGGAACTGTGCCCGGTCGGTCACCAGCACCCGGGGCGGCGAACCGTCGAGTCGGACGTAGGTCAGCTGCCCTTCCTCGGAACGGATCACGACCGCGGAGCCGTCCCTCGAGATCTCCCAGACGTTGAACTGCGCGGTGAGCCAGGTGGAGTCGAGCGGCCAGCGGACCACCGCCGGGCTCGGCCGGGCCTCGTCCGCCGACTCGCCTCGACCCCGGGCTAGCGTGGCACCGAGCGCAACGGCGAGCACCGCGATGGCCGCAACGGCCGCCTTCGAAGCGGTTTGCGAGAGCCAGCGCGACGACGCTGCGCCCGTCGCCTGCGCTCCGGGCGCTCCCCGTGCGGCTTGGTACCTGAAGCCCACGTTGGCGAGCGCGGCGGCGAAGTCGCCCGGCGAATCGAAGCGGTCCGCGGGAAGCTTCTCGATCGCCTTCGCCACGGCCGCGGCGACGTGCTCGGGCACCGTGTGTCGGAGCTCGGTGAGCGGCGCCGGCGTTTCCGTGAGGATTCGCACCAGGATGCTCTGCGCGCTCGGGCCCGTGTGGGGCGGTTGGCCGGCCAGCATCTCGTAGAGCACGCACCCCAGGCTGTACACGTCCGACCGCGCCGTGAGATCGCGGTCCGCCGACGCCTGCTCGGGCGACATGTAGTGCGGCGTGCCGAGACTCAGCCCGGTCTCGGTCATCCGGCCGGCGCCGGCCTCGCTGACCGCCAGGGCGATCCCGAAGTCCGCCACCATCGGCCTACCATTCTGCAGCAGGATGTTCCCCGGCTTGATGTCCCGGTGGATCACGCCCGAGCGGTGCGCGTGCTCGAGCGCGTCCGCGACCTCGCGCGCGATGCGCACCGCGTCATCGACCCCGAGCTGCCGTTCGCGATGGAGACGCTCCGCCAGCGTCTCGCCGTCGATGAACGGCATCACGTAATACAGGTAGCCGTCCGCCTCACCCGAGTCGAAGAGCGGCAGAATGTGCGGATGCTGCAGGTTCGCTGTCGTCCGGATCTCGGCCAGAAAGCGCTCTGCGCCGATCACCGCGGCGATCTCGGGGCGGAGGACCTTCACGGCGACCTTGCGCCCGTGCTTGTGGTCCTCGGCCAGGTACACCGAGGCCATCCCGCCCTGGCCCAGCTCGCGCTCGATCTCGTAGCGGCCGGCGAGGGCCGCAGAGAGGCGTTCCGGGACGTCGGACATGGATACCCCCGCACGTGGAAGGACCGCGGGAACATTCCGCTTGGCTCGAATGCACCGCAAGGAAGGAGCGCAGCGGCGGAGACGCCGCCCCATTCTCGAGCGGCGGCACCTACCTGAGAAGCTCCCGGATCCGCTCCTCGACCTGTCGCTGCTGGTCCGCGGAAAGCAGCGGCAGGGCTCGCCGCAACGCGCCAACCGCCTCGGCCTCCCGACCCATGCGCCTCGAGGCCTCGGCAAGGAGCAGGAGGGGCTCGGGTCGCCTCCACTCGGCGGCCGCATTCCCGAGGAGCTCCATGACGGCGGGGGAATCCCCGCGCCTGAAAGCGATCACGGCCCGGTTGTACAGGATCTGCGGGAGCTCGTCGGGTCGGGCGTCGTCCGCGAGGGCGCGGAGCAGCGCGTCGGCCTCGTCCGGTCGATCCCCGGCCAGGTGCACGCCGGCGAGGTTGTTCATCACGGCGCGCGTGTCCACGTAGGCGAGGATCCCGGGCCGCGTGTCCAGGGCCGCCTCGTACTCGCGGCGTGCAGAGTCCAGGTCGCCACCGAAGAAGAAGAAGTCCCCCAGGTACTGATGTCCCTCGAGGAAGTGCGCGTCCCTCTCGACCTCCGGGGTGAAGAGCGTGACGTCGTCTCGAAAGCGGAAACCCCCCGCGAAGGTCGATCCGGCCATCGTGAGCATCCACACCGTGACGGCGGCGAGTGCCGACCGGCGCAGGACCGGGACGCTCAGCCTAGCCCATCGAATCGCCAGTGCGAGAGTGGCTCCCACACCCGTGACCGCGACGTAGGCGTAGTGCGGTGAGCTGAACCGAGCCAGCGGCACGATGTTCAGCGTGGGGGAGAGCGCGATGGCCGCGAACACCAGCACCCTCGCCCAGGGCGACCGGAGACCGACCCGCAAGAGGGCAGCCAGACCTCCGATCAAGCCCAGCGCGGTGGCCAGAGCGGGAGCGCTGCTGAGGCTTCTTACGGGAGTCGCGTCGCTCAGCCCGGGCAATCGCGGATCCAAGAGCTGAACGAACGCCTCCCCCAGCACGGCAAGGCGGGTCCCCACTCCCTGCAAAAAGGGCAGGCCCGTCGAGGAGACGCGCCAGACCTCCGGCACGGCGATCGAGCGGAGGGCCACATAGAGACCCACGACCAGAGCCGATCCCAAGACGAGCCAGAAAGGCGGAGGTGGCGGGGACGCTCCGTCGTCCGTCTTCCGTCCGCCGCGGTTCATCAGCTCCCACGCGACGACGAGCGCGAGCGCCCATGGAAGAACGGTCTCTTTGGAGCAGAGACCGAGGGCGAAGCTGGCGATCGCCAGCTGCCCGAGCCGCTTGCTTCCCGACTCCCTCGACCTGATGTAGAGCGACACGGCCAAAAAGGTGAAGAGGGTCGCGAGCAGCTCGGGTCGATAGGAGATCGCGCCCACCGGCAGCCAGGACAACGGATGGATGCCCACGACCACGGCCACGAGCAGGGCCTCGCCGGAGGCCAGACCAAAGAACGCTCCTGCGAGGAGAAAGGCGGCGACACAGACCGCCAGGTGGAGCGCGACGTTCGTGACGTGATATCCCGGTGCCCATCCGCCGAACACGGCTGAGTCCATGCTATGCAGGACCGTCACCATGGGCCGAAAGAACCCGGTGTCCCCGAAGCGGGTCACGAAAGCCGCGGGCAGCTCCCCGAGCTCCAGCACGGCTCGCCCGTTCTCAATGTCGCCGTGGTCCAGCCAGGTGAAACCGTTGGGGACGTAGCTGGAATGGACGAGCAGGACGATCAGAAGAACCAGACCGAGCCCGGCACGGACCGGTACGCGGCGCGGAACGCCTCCGGGTTTCGAACGATCAAGTCGGAGCCGAGTCAGCAACTACCTCCTTCCACGATGCACCGTGGCGAATGCCACCCGGAGCGGATCTCCCATGCGCCCTCCTCGAGCGCGCAGACCGAGAAGCGAGCGGAGTGAAGGTAGACCACGATGGCCCGGATGGCCTCGTCGGCCATGCGACTTCCCGGGCCCTACTATCGGCCTCGGACGTGCCGTGCTAGACTGCGCCATGCCCCAGGCGCTACGGCGATACGATAAGAGATCGGGTCGAGCGATGGGCGAATGTCGGACAAGAATTGTCTCTGGCCTCGGCGGCGGGTCGGCGCACCTCCCGCACGCTGGGCACGAATGGGCGCGCGCGACCGAATGGTCGGCGCGCCCTCGCATTTTGGGGTGATCGTCGACGCATCACCGCCGCCGCATAAAACAAAACCTGCCAAGCCGGCGACTCTTTGACGGGAATCCACCGGCCTGACAGGACCGAGACACGGCACCCAATAGGGAGGCACGCATGCCTGGCACCTCCAATATACCCGCGTCGCGCCGTCCGGGAACACTTGTTTCGTCGCTCGCGTTCGTGGCGGTGGGTGCCGTCGCCGGATGTCAGTCGGACGCCACGGGGCCTGTGCAGGGCGGAGAATCACCCGGCCTGGATCCGGCGCCCGCCTTCCAGGCCGTTCCGCTTTCCGTCGACGTTCGCGTGTCGGCGAGCTCCGATGATGCCGAGGAGCGGGCCGACGGGAGCATGTCCCTGACCAGCAGCGACCTGGAGCTGGTCTACGATGGTGGGGACCAGACCGTCGGGATGCGCTTCACGGGCGTCGCGGTTCCCCAGGGGGCCTCGATCATCGCCGCCCACGTGCAGTTCCAGGTCGATGAAACAGGCTCGGGAGCCACGGTCCTGACCCTCGAGGGCGAGGCGACGGACCACGCCGCGACCTTCGGCTCGGCGAGCCGCGACGTCTCCTCCCGGACCCGTACTCCTCCCTCAGCCTCCGTGCCCTGGGAGCCTGCGGCGTGGACGAGGACGCGAGACGCCGGCCCGGCTCAGCAGACGCCGGACATCAGCCCGATCATCCAGGAGATCGTGAGTCGGCCGGGATGGGCGAGCGGCAACGCCCTGGTGCTCATCGTCACCGGCAGCGGCAAGCGCACGGCGGAGGCCTACGACGGGGTGCCGAGCGCGGCGCCGCTGCTCCACGTCGAATATGTGACGGCGCCCGTGGACGCGGTGGAGGTGACCCCCGGCGCCGCGACCATCGGCCAGGGGTCGACGCTCCAGCTGACGGCGACCCCCAGGGACGCGGCCGGCGACCCCCTGCCCCGGGCCGTCACCTGGTCAAGCGGCGACCCGACGATCGCCACGGTCTCCGCGGAAGGGCTGGTCACGGGCATCGCGGCAGGCACCGTGACGATCACCGCCGAAGTGGACGGGATCAGGGGCACGACCGAGATCACCGTGTTCGCCGTCGACGTGGCCTCGGTGGATGTGGAGCCTGCCTCCGCAACGATTGCGACCGGTGCGACGATTCAGCTCACGGCCACTCCGAAGGACGAGCAGGGCAATCCGCTTTCCGGACGCCCCGTGACCTGGTCCAGCAGCAATGAGGGTGTCGCCTTGGTGTCGGACGGCCTGGTCACCGGGTTGGGCGAGGGAACGGTGACGGTGACTGCCACCAGTGAGGGTCAGGTGGGAGCGTCGAGCATCGACGTCTTCGTACCGCCGCCAGGAACCACCACGCCCAACCTCAAGGTGGCGTTCATCGGCGACGCGGGCAGCGGGGGCGACGCCATCGCGGTGCTCCAGCTCATCGGTGACGAGGCTGCCAACATGGTCATCCACTCCGGCGACCTGGACTATCAGAACAACCCGGCGCTGTTCGACGCCAACGTCACCAGCGTGCTGGGCGCCGACTTCCCGTACTTCGTGTCTGTGGGCAACCACGACGACACGCAATGGTACGGGCCCGGCGGGTACCAGGAGAGGCTGCAGCAGCGGCTGGACCTGAACCCCGGCGCCCACTGCACCGGCGACCTGGGCGTGAACTCCTGGTGCACGTACCAGGGGCTGTTCTTCGTCCTCTCGGGTATCGGCACTTTGGGCGTCGACAGCGAGGCGGAGGCGTTCATCCGTAGCGCCCTCGAGGCGGACGCCTCGGATTGGCGGATCTGTTCCTGGCACAAGAACCAGTCCGAGATGCAGGTGGGAGGCAAAGGCAGCTCGGTGGGTTGGGTGGCGTACGAGACCTGCCTCGAGCAGGGCGCCATCATCGCCACCGGCCACGAGCACTCGTACTCGAGGACCAGGACGCTGACCAGCACCCAGTTCCAGAGGGTGGATCCCGCGTGGCCGGACCCAGGCATCCTGAGCGTGCGCCCGGGAGCCACCTTTGCCTTCGTGTCCGGCCTCGGGGGCAAGAGCATCCGCGAGCAGCTTAGATGCCTGCCCACGACCTACCCCTACGGCTGCAGCGGCGAGTGGGCGAGCATCTACACGTCGAGCCAGGCTGCCCAGTCCGGCGCCCTGTTCATCGAGTTCTACGTGGACGGTAACCCGAGGAAGGCGCGGGGCTACTTCAAGAACGTCTCCGGCCAGGTGATCGACCAGTTCACGGTCTGGTCGGGCAGCCCGTCGGATCCGTCCAATGCCTCCCCGGTCGTCACGGCGGGAGGAGACACCGGAGGCGACGAAGGAGCGACGGTGCAGGTCACGGCGACCTTCACCGACGCGGACATTGCCGATACCCACACCGGGACCATCAACTGGGGCGACGCTTCCCTGCCGGAGGGAGGCACCGTGACCGAGGCGGGCGGCGCGGGCACGGTGGACGGAAGCCACGTCTATGCGGACAACGGCGTCTACACGGTGACGATCACGGTGAACGATGGACGCGGTGGCATCGCGAGCGACAGTCGACCGATCACGGTGGTGAACGTCGACCCCGTTGCCGATGCCGGCGGCCCTTACCTCGGCGTCGAGGGATCCAGCGTGTCGTTCATCGGCGGGGCCACCGACCCCGGGAACGACACGTTCACCTTCGAGTGGGACTTCGGCGACGGGAACACGGGCTCGGGCGCCACGGCGTCGCACGCCTATGCGGCGGACGGCGATTTCACCGTCCGCCTGACGGTGACCGACGATGACGGTGGCTCCGGTCTGGCCACCGCGACCGTCACGGTGGCGGACACCGATCCGGAGGCCGCGTTCACTGTCTCCCTCGCCAACCCTTCGGTGGGTGTCGAGCTGAGCTTCACGGACGCATCCGTATCCCACGACGGGATCACGGCCTGGCAGTGGGACTTCGGGGACGAAACGGTGGGCACGGGTGCCGCGGCGTCGCACACGTACGCTTTGGCGGATGCCTATACGGTGCGGCTCACGGTCAGCGAGGCCGACGGGGACGTGTCCTGGGTCGAGCAGCAGGTGGTGGTCAGCCCGGAGCCGGTCAACACACCGCCGACCGCGACCGACGTGGCGATCAACGGCACCGCCCAGGTCGGTGAGCAGCTGAGGGGCACCTACACCTACGGTGACGCGGACGGGGACGTGGAGGACACCTCTCCCTCGGGGTCGAGGTATCGGTGGCTGCGGGCGGGCACGGCCATCGACGGCGCGACGACGACTTCGTACACGCTGGTCGGCGAGGACCAGGGAGCCTCGATCGTGTTCGAGGTGACGCCGGTGGCGGCGGGCGGCGACTCGGGAACGCCGGTGCAGAGCCCCGCGGTCGGACCGGTGGCGGCGGCTCCCCTGGTGGTCGAGGCCATCACTCCGGACTGGGTGGACTCCGGCTCTTTCCAGAACGTCGACATCACCGGCTCCGGGTTCGCCTCCGGGGTGGCGGTGACCGTCGAGAACGGCAGCGGTCCGGCACCCGAGGTATCGAACCTCGTCTGGGTGAGCGACACGCTCGTCAGGGCCAGGGTTACCGCGAGGAGCGGCGGGCCCAGACGCGACCGGCCCTGGGACGTCCGGGTCACCAATCCGGACGGCAGCTCGGTCGTCGTCGCTGGCGGGATGAGAGTCCTCGCGGCCCGCTGAGACGTATTCGAACCAGGTACGAAAGGCCCCGGCCCCTTCAGGATCCGCGGCGCAGATCGAAGACCGCAAGAGCCGACGCCAGCTCAGGCGGCAGGGTCACCTGTGGGTAGTGCCTCTCGAGATAAGCCCACAGCTCCGCCAGATCTTCACGAAAA
>QJYK01000134.1 GCA_003248075.1 Gemmatimonadota bacterium
TACGGCAACATGCACGACAACGGGCTCCCCGATCACATCGCCGCGCTGCGCCAGCTCGCGGCGGAGTACCCGGCGATGGATCTGGACCGCGTCGGGATCTTCGGCCACTCGGGTGGGGGCTTCAGCTCCACGGACGCGATCCTCAGCCACCCGGACTTCTTCAAGGTGGCGGTGTCCAGCGCCGGCAATCACGACAACCGCAGCTACGACTACACCTGGGGCGAGAAGTACCAGGGGCTCCTGACCCGGAACAAGGACGGCACCGACTCGTTCGACTCGCAGGCGAACCAGAACTTCGCGGGGAACCTCGAGGGGAAGCTGCTGCTGATGTACGGCACCCTCGACGACAACGTGCACCCGAACGCGACGATCATGGTGATCGACGAGCTGATCCGGCGGAACAAGGACTTCGACCTCATCGTGATGCCGAACCGGAACCACGGCTACGCGAACGAGCCGTACGTCGTCCGGCGCACCTGGGACTATTTCGTTCGACATCTGCGCGGGGAGGAGCCTCCCCACCAGTTCGAGATCACGTTGCCGGGAGGTGGGTCGTGAGGCCGCGGGCACCGGGCTGGGGCTCGCGCTCCGCGATTGGAGCTGCCGCAATATCGCTGCGCGCGAGCCCCCGCCCGGTCGCTGCGCTGGTGGTTACAGTCCTTGGCCTCGCGGCGGCGACACCGGCGGTCGGGCAGGACGCCGGTGCGATCACGGCGGAGGACTACGGGCACGCCGCACAGCTGCTCAACTGGAACACGAGCACGCTCGTGACCGGCGACGCCGTGAGGCCGAACTGGATGCCGGACGGAAGCCGCTTCTGGTACCGTACGCGCGTGGACGAAGGGCACGAGTTCATGCTGGTGGACCCGGCACGGGCGTCGCGTGGTCTGCTTTTCGACCGGCACCGCCTGGCGTCGGCGCTCTCGCTCGCGGCGGACACGGCCTACGTGGGCACGAAGCTCCCGTTCTCGTCGTTCGACTTCGTGGGAAGCGAGTCCCGCATCGCGTTCGACGTCGGCAAGAAGCGCTTCGAGTGCGACCTTGGTGGGTACACCTGCGCCGCCGTGGACACGCTGCCGGATCGGCGCGCCTTCGTGGTCTCGCCCGACTCGACGCTCGAGGTGTTCGTGCAGGGGTACGATCTCTATGTCCGTTCGTTCGGGGGTGGTGACACCGTGCGCCTCACCAACGACGGGGAGAAGTACTTCGCGTACGGAGTCGGCTCGCCCGGACCGAGCACGATCCGGCGCAACCAGCCCTCCCGGCCCAACGTGAGTTGGGCCCCGGACTCGCGTCGCCTCGCGGTCCAGCGACCGGACGAGCGAGGCGTGAAGCTGATGCACTGGATCTCGTCCACCCCGCAGCGCCCGGTGCACTACGAGCGCCCCTACGCCCTCCCCGGGGATTCCATCATCCCCCAGCCGATCGTGCACGTGATCGACCTGCCGGCGGACATGGCCGCCGCGGTCGCGGCCGATTCGGACACGGCGGCCGCGCACGCCGCCGCGAACCACCAGGTGATCTTCGAGCCCGACGTGTGGAACGCGGATTGGGGCGGAGCCGTGGCCGACTCCGTGTGGAGCTCGGACTCCGGGACGCTGTACGTGAGCTACTTCACGCGCGGCGCGAAAAAGCTGACGCTCGCGGCCGTGGACGCGGCGACCGGCTCGTTCCACGTGATCGCCGCGGACAGCGCGCGCACGAACGTGATCGGCAACCACTGGACCGGCCCGAAGAGCTTCTGGGTCGCGGAGGACGAGTCGACCGTGATCTGGTGGTCCGAGCGGGACGGGTGGGCGCACCTGTACCGCTACGACGGCGTGGGTGGCCGGGTCACCCAGATCACGCGCGGCGCGTGGACCGTCGGGACGCTCCTGCACGTCGACCCCGTGCGGCGGCTGCTGTGGTTCACGGGGCGCGGCCGAGAGGCCGGACGCAATCCGTACTACGCCCACCTCTACCGCGTGGGCTTCGACGGCTCGGGGCTCACGCTCCTGACGCAGGAGGACACGAACCACGACGTCAGCTTCGCGCCCTCGGGTGACTTCTTCGTCGACGTGCAGTCGCGCATCGAATCGCCCCCCGTATCGGTGCTCCGCCGCGCCGCCGACGGCTCGGTGGTGCGCACGCTGGAGACGGCCGACGTCTCGGGGCTGGAAGCGATCGGTTGGCGTCCGGCGCAGGTCTTCACGACCAAGGCGCGCGACGGGATCACCGACCTGTATGGGGTGATCTACCTCCCGCCGAACCTCGATCCGGAGAAGAAGTACCCGGTCATCGAGCACATCTACCCCGGTCCGTTCATCGGCTCGGTCGGGAGTTGGGACTTCAAGGACGGCGGTGAAACCTTCGCGCTCGCCAGCCTCGGCTTCGTGGTGATCCAGCTCGACCACATGGGAACCCCATACCGCTCCAAGGCGATGCACGACAGCTATTGGGGCAACATGGGGGACAACGGCATTCCCGATCACGTCGCGTCCGTCAGGCAGCTCGCCGCGCGCTACCCGTTCATGGATCTCGAGCGCGTCGGGATCTTCGGACACTCGGGCGGGGGGTTCGCGTCCACCGACGCGATCCTGCGCTTCCCCGACTTCTACAAGGTGGCCGTGTCCGGCGCGGGGAACCACGACAACCGCACCTACGGCGTCCACTGGGGCCCGCTGTATCAGGGACTCCTCGAGAAGGACACGATCCGGGGGCGCGACAACTACGACTCGCAGGCCAACCAGAACATCGCCGGCAACCTGAAGGGTCGGCTGCTCCTGATGCACGGGGACCTGGACGACAACGTGCACCCCGCGATGACGATCCAGGTGGTGAACAAGCTCATCGACGCGAACAAGGACTTCGACCTGATCATCGCGCCGAACCGGGCCCACGGGCTGAACGAGCCGTACTTCATCCGCAGGCG
>QJYK01000315.1 GCA_003248075.1 Gemmatimonadota bacterium
GACCGGCACCGGCCCCACGTTCTCCTCGAGCACGAGCGTGCGGGTCCCGTCCGTCGGGCCCCCCGCCATTTCGGACGCGAGGTAGATCGCCGCACCCACGGTCGGATGGCCGGCGAAGGGGACCTCCACGCCGGGCGTGAAGATGCGCACCCGGGCATCGCCACCCTGCTCCGGGCGTCCCAGGAACACCGACTCCGAGAGGTTCATCTCGCGAGCGATACGCTGCATGAGGGGCGTGGGGAGCTGTCCGGCGCGGGGAAAGACGCCGAGAGGATTGCCACCGAAGGTGCGATCCGTGAAGACGTCGAGGGTCTGGTATGGAAGATCCATGGGACCGTGCTGAGGATGGTGGGATCAGGTGCCTCGTTGTCGCGCCGGGTTGCGCGTGTAGACCTGGACGTGCCATAGGAACGAGGTGCGGTGGAAGCGCTTGAGGAGCCCGTGACGCTCCACCTGCGCCTCGACGGCCTGCAACGGGTGCAGATAGACGTTGAAGGGCCTTCGGCGGATGTGCTGCACCAGATTGAGGAGCCGTCCGCCGACGCGAAGCAGGAGGCGCTCGCGGGGAAAGACGAGCCCATAGATGCGCCTCGCGCGGGAGGCCGACGCGTCCACGAGGGCGTCCATGTCGGGGTAGCAGCAGATCACCCGGTCGAGCGTGACCACGTCGACGGGCTCGATCTCGGCGGCCAGGGTGACGAAGTCGCCCTCGAACGAGCGGATGCGATCCGCGTGGCCGAGGCGGACGGCCTCCTCACGCGCCGCGGCCAGGTAGGCCGGCGACGCGTCCACGTGGATGCCTGCGGACGCACCCGCCCGGACCAGACCGTGCTGTAGGGCGCCCACGCCGCCGCCGACGTCGAGGAAGGTCGCGCCACGCGCGCCCTCGCCGACCACCATGTCCAGGAGCCACGTCGTGGTCTTCGAAGCCCCGCGCTTGCGGTAGCGTCGGAGGTCGCGGCGCGCCACGCGAGCGTCGAACTCCTGCGCGATCCCCGCGCACTGGGTGCAGGACACGGAGCACCTCCGGGTGGCAGGAACGGGATGCGATTGGCCCCGTCCGGTCGTGTGACCCAACTTAGCGGTCCCGGCGGGGTCCCGCCGGCAACCTGTCGGACGGACGCCCGTGGCGGCAAGACGGAGACGACAAGGGGGGCCGTTGAGGACGATCGGCGTCATCTCGGACACGCATGGAACGCTCCGACCGGAGGCCGTCGTGGCGCTGGAGGGCTGTGACCTCGTTCTGCACGCCGGCGACGTCGGGGACCCCGGTATCCTGGACCGACTCGCGCGCATCGCGCCCGTGCATGCGGTTCGGGGCAACACCGATCACGGGGAGCTGCTCCGGTTCCTGCCCGCCACCACGGTCGTGGATCTGGGATCGCGCGATGGGGCTCTCGGCCCGGAAGGACCCAGGGGTCCGGTCGCGTACGTCCTCCACGACCTCGAGGACCTCGACCTCGACCCCGTGACCGCCGGCTTCTCCCTGGTCGTCACCGGCCACACCCACGAGCCCAGCTCCGTGCGCCGCGACGGCGTGCTCTACCTCAACCCGGGGAGCGCCGGCCCGCGGCGCTTCAACCTGCCCGTTTCGGTGGCCCGGGTGAGGGTCGGCCTCGGCGAGCCGGACGTGGAGATCGTGCGCTTGAGCGTCGGAGAAGCGCACTGACCCCTCGACGTATGGGCGCGCCCCGGCTGATCGGCGAAGCTGGGCGGTGGCGCGCTATCCCGAGCTCGAGCGGATCCTCCTCGACGCGTCGCGTCTGCTTCGCGTGCGCGGTTACTCGCCCCGGACGCGAAAGGCGTATCTGGGGTGGATGCGACGATTCCTATACTCCCAGCGGGTCCTGCCCCCGTCGGCGCTGCGGAGGGAGCACGTCGATCGGTGGTTGAGCCTGCTCGCGGACGAGGCCCGGCTCGCGGCCCGGAGCCGCAACCAGGCCGCCTCGGCCCTCGCCTTCATGTTCCGGGAGGTGCTGGGCACGGATCTGATGAAGGACGTCGAGCGGGCGCGGGGACAGCGGCGCGTGCCCGTCGTACTGTCCCACGGGGAGGCGCGACGCGTGATCGATGTCCTCAAGGGTCAGCACCACCTCGTCGCGTCGCTGCTGTACGGCTCCGGCCTGCGCCTGAGCGAAGCGCTTCAGCTGCGTGTGAAGGACCTGGATTTCGAGCTCGCCCAGCTCATCGTCCGGGACGGGAAGGGGAACAAGGACCGGTACGCGGTGATGCCGGAGCTGGTGCTCCGACCGCTGCAGGCCCAGGTGCGTCGCGTCCGGGCGATGCACGCGGGGGACAGGCTTCTTGGAGGAGGATGGGCACCTCTCCCGGGCGCCCTGCACAGGAAGGACCCCGAAGCCGGCTTCCAGCTCGCATGGCAGTTCGTCTTTCCCTCGACGCGGGCGTCGAAGGACGCCACAACCGGCCGCCTCGGACGGTGGCACCTCGACGCCAGCGCGGTGCAGCGGGCGGTCAAGAAGGCCGTTCGAGTGGCCGGCGTCACCAAGGCGGCCAGCTGCCACACCTTCCGCCACTCCTTCGCGACCGAGCTCCTGAGGGACGGCCACGACATCCGCAAGGTGCAGGACCTGCTGGGCCACAAGGACATCCGTGTCACGATGATCTATCTCCATACCGTCACCCACACAGGCCACAGCGTCAGGAGCCCCCTGGATCGCCCAACTCACCCGCGGGATTAGACGGCACAGGCCCTGGAGTGGCACCTGTGCTCAAACACGGCACGGACGTCCCAACGAGGTGCCCGCCCGGAGCGCGGGTGACCCCGTGCCTTGGGGCGATCAGCCCGGACCACCCGCGCCCTTGCGGCGCGCGAATCGCCGGCTAATCTCGCGCAGCAGGCTGTTTCGACTCAGGATAGAGACTAGTTAGG